>NZ_JBDJKU010000034.1:0-47022 GCF_039673015.1 Stenotrophomonas sp. TWI1409 | reverse complement strand
GTCGGAGTGCGGGGTGTCAGCCGCATGGATGCGGCTGCCAAGCCTCCATGGATGGATTTACGGCGTCCCCGCACTCCGACACCGTCCCGCCAAACCACGGAATGCACGCTGTTGCTGTTGCCTTTGCTCCGGCTTGTAGCGGGTGCAGGGCGCAGCCCTGCAAAGAAAGCCCTACTCCTACGGATCGCGGGTGATGTGGATGTCGGTCGGGGTCGACAGCGGGATGTTCCGCTCCGCCAGGATCTGCAGCAGGCTGAAGTACAGATCGCTGCGGGTCGCATACACCTGCCGCGGGCTGGCCACGTACGCGAAGCTGTTGATGGTGATCTGGCCACCGGCAATGCTGTCGATGTAGACCGTCGGGGCCGGCTGCTTCAGCACGTTGGTGTGCGCGGTATACGCATCCAGCAGCGCCTGACGCAGGCTGCCGACATCGGTGCTGGGCGGCACCGCGAACTGGATCTGGATGCGGCCCTGGTTGTTGCCCATCGTCATGTTGCGCACAGTCTTGGTGACCAGCTCGGAGTTGGGCACGATCAGGGTGGACTTGTCGCCTACCTGGATCTCGGTCGAACGCAGGCTGATGCGGCGGATGTCGCCCTCCTGGTCGCCCAGCTTCACCCAGTCGCCGATCTTCACAGGACGCTCGGCCAGCAGGATCAGGCCGGAGACGAAGTTCTGTGTGATCACCTGCAAGCCGAAACCAATACCCACTGACAACGCACTGACGAGCAGCGCCAGCTTGGTCAGCTCCAGCCCCATCGCCGTCAACGCCCAGATCACGGCGAGGATGATGCCGACGTAGCGGGCGACGGTACTGACCGAATTGCGTGCGCCCAGGTCCAGTTCGGTCTTGGGCAGATAGGTATCGGTCAGCCAGCGCTGCACCAGCTGGGTGATCGCCAGGCCGGCCAGCAGCACCACAACCGCCAGCACAATCTGCATCGGCTTCAGGGTGGTTCCACCCAACGGAATGCCCGTGGTGAGCAGCGAAGAGAAGCGTTCCACCACCGCGCCGATGTTGCCAAACGGTGCCACCAGCGCCAGCAATGTGATCAGCACGACGATGGTGCGCAGGGCTGCAGAGAGCAGCACGCCGGCCTGCTCCAGCCGCGACACGCTCAGGCCGGTACTGAGCAGGATGGTCTGACCCACCTTGCTGTCGGCGTTGAGCATCCACGTGCTCAAGTCATCGACGAACTTGAACAGCAGCGTCGCCGCCAGCACCACGATGCTGCCGCCGATCAGCTGCTGGTTCACGAATTTGGCGAAGTTCAGGTAGCCCATCAACGTCGCGACGATGGCGGCCACCACCGCGACATTGCCCGCCACGCGCGCCAGCACCAGCCAGCTGCTGCGGCGCACCGGAGTGGCAGCGCCCACGCCATCGGCCTGCGCCTCCAGCTTGGCCTCGGCCTCGGCGGTCTGCCGGCGATGCAGGCGCGCCAGGGTCACCAGCATGGCCATGATCAGGCCCAGGTAAGTCAGCGCAATCAGGCCATCCAGCGCCACCGTGGTGACATCGCTGGTACGCGTGGCCTGATCGAGGGCCACCAGCACCGTGCTCAGCCAGGCAAGCGCCGCCGCGCCCCACGCGTACTTGCGCAGCTTGAGCGCGGCGGTGTCATCCAGATTCAGCAACCGCCACGACGGCCGCTTGGGAACCAGCATGCAGGCGCTGAGTGCCGCAATGAACGCAGCGCGGAACGTTGCGGTCTCCAGCCCGTCGGCCACCACCTGCAGGCGCGGCGCAATCGCATTGATGGCATCCAGCGCCGTCATCAGCACCACCACGGCATAGCCGGGCAGCAGCGTGCCCACCAGCAGCAGCCACATGGCCAGGCCGGAGCGCCGCAGGCGGCCATCGGGCGCACGCTCGGACGCGGCAAAGCGGCGACCCAGCCGGCGCAGCCACAACCGCAGCGGGAACATCATCACCAGTGCAGCCAGCAGGCCCAGCAGCGGCGTGCCCCAGCCATTGGCCCGGACGCCAGCGACGAACGTATCGCGCCCCTGCTCGGCCAACGGCGCGACGCGTGCGATATCGATCGGCAGGCGTTCGGCCACCTTGCTCCACAGTGCTGGAGACAACGGCGAGGCGACCTTCTTCCCCATGTCTTCGGCGCGTTGTGCAGTGCGCTGCTGGTCGATGTCGGCTGCCAGCTGCTGGGCACGCACGGCACTGGTCTTGGCCTGCGCTAAGGACGCGGCCAGTCCGTCGCGTTGTTTGTTGATGCTGCGCCGTTGCGCCGCCAGTTCGGGCGGCTCGGTGGTGCCCTCGGCAGGCGTGCCCAGCTGCGCCAGTTGTTCGTCGAGGCGGACGAGCTGTGGCTGCAGCTCCTTTTCCAGCGCCTCGGCGTCACGCCGTACCTGCGAGGCATTCTCGGACAGCATCGCCAGCGTCTCGATGGCAGCCGCATCACCACGCTTGCGGTCGACCTCCTTCAGCTTCGCATCGATATCTGCCAGCTGCTGCTTCGGCGTGGGCTCATCATCCTGTGCCAGCACCGGCGCGGACAGCAGGAGGGCAGTGCACAGCATCAGAACCCACCAGGGCCCCCGTGCACGGATCGATCGCAGGAAAGAAGACAAGCCAGCCACACCGGTTCGCGCGGACCACCGCGCCTGCGCGCGACTATACGGCAGAGCCGGTCAAGGGCGGATGGGTGGCCCCGGCAGCGTCGAGCATCAGTACTTCAGGCGCAGCTCTTCCACCGTGGGCTGCTGCAGCGCGTACCAGTCCTGGAACTCTTCCTCGGTGATTTCATCGGGCGCATACACCGCCACCGGGTGCCAGTCGTGGTCGGTCGGCAGCGGTTGGCGCGGGCCGGCACGCAGGCTGTAGGCCACGCCTTCGTAGTCGACCAGGTCATCGACCTGCGGCCACTGTTCGCGTGCGAACGCGGATTCACTCTTCAACAGGATCACCTGGTACATCGGCACCTCCACCTCGGTTGGATCAGGAAAACACGGCGCTGGCAGCAGGATACCGCCACGCCGGTGACAACGGGCGCTCCGCCGGGGCGACGGAACGTTCTGGACACGGCCATCGCCCCGGCTTCACCCGCCCATGGCAAGGCCATCGGCATCGTGGAGGCCCACCCCTGCCACGACCACCGATGACCGAGCACCCGCCGCTGAAGACCGTCGCCGACCTCAAACTGCCCCGCTACCTGGGCACCTGGTACGAGATCGCGCGCCTGCCGATGCGCCACGAGCCGGAAGGCTGCACCGACGTGTCGGCGCACTACACCCTGCTCGACAACGGCAACGTCGGCGTCACCAACCGCTGCCGTATGGACGGCGAGGTCGAGGAAGCCACCGGCGAGGCCTGCGCCGTCGACAACGACAGCGCGCGCCTGGAGGTGAGCTTCCTGCCCAAGGGCCTGCGCTGGCTGCCGTTCGCCAAGGGCGACTACTGGGTGATCCAGGTCGCGCCGGACTACAGCGTGGCACTGGTCGGCAGCCCCGATCGCAAGTACCTGTGGCTGCTGGCCCGCGAACCGCAGCTGGACGCTACCGTGCAGGACCATTATCTGGCGGCGGCCCGCCTGCAGGGCTTCGATCTGTCCGAACTGATCCAGACCCCCCATACCGGCCGTCCCACCGCCTGAGCAGCACACGGCTATGGACCTGAAGAGCGGTTACCCCTGGTGGGCGGTACGCAATGGATTGATCCAGGCGTTTCCGCCATTGGAAAAGGACCTGCGCTGCGACGTGCTGGTGGTCGGTGGCGGCATCACCGGTGCGCTGATCGCAGACGAGCTGTCCCATCACGGCCACGAGGTTGCAGTGATCGAACAGCGCGACATCGGCTGGGGCAGCACCGCTGCCAGCACCGCGTTGCTGCAGTACGAGATCGATACCCATCTGCTGGAACTGGCGCAGCGCCATGGTCAGGACGCCGCCGCGCTTGCCTATCGGGCGTGTGCCGAGGCGATTCCGGCCCTGGGCGACGTGGCTCGCGGCCTGAAAGACGTTGATTTCCAGCGCATGGACAGCCTGTACCTGGCCAGCCGCCATCGCGACGTGCCGCGCCTGATGGCCGAAGGTGAGGCACGGCGCGGAATCGGCCTGGATGCCCGCTGGCTGGGCCCGGAGGCACTGCGGAAGCGCTTCGACGTGGACGCCGGCGGTGCCCTGCTCACGCGCCAGGCGGCGCGGGTCGATCCCTATCGCCTGACCTATGCGCTGCTGCAACGCGTGCGCCGGCGCGGCGGCAATGTGCATGACCGTACGGTACTGCACACGCTCACGCCCAGCGCGCGCGGGGTAACCGCCCTCACCGAGGACGGCGCCACGATCCACGCCCGCCACGTGGTGCTGGCAATGGGCTATGCCAACCAACGCTGGCTGCATCAGCGCGTCGCACGCAACCGCAGCAGCTATGCCTTCATCACCGACCCGATCGATGCGGACGTGCTGGGCCGGCTGCGCAACACGATGGTGTGGGAGAGCGCACGCCCGTACCTCTACCTGCGCGCCACCGGCGACCGCCGCCTGCTGGTGGGCGGGCTGGACGACGCCATCGACATCCCCGCCCGCCGCGATAGGCGCGTAGAGCGCAAGGCCGACAAGCTGATGAAACAGCTCCAGCACTGGTTCCCGCGGCTGGATCCGGTGCCCGCCTTCTCCTGGGCCGGCACCTTCGCCGAAACCGCCGACGGCCTGCCTTTCTTCGGCCCGCACGATCAGTGGGGGCCACGGGTGCATTTCGCCATGGCCTACGGCGGCAACGGCATCACTTATTCGATGATCGGCGCCCAGCTGCTGCGGGCCCGGATCGAGCGGCGCAGGCATGCGCTGGAAGGGCTGTTCGGGTTCGGGCGGCTGTGACCTGCAGCCAGGCATGGCCTGGCTCTACCCCAATCCGGCGCCGACAGGCATCATTCAAGCAACCCCTGCTAGCGTCGGCCTGTACCGCCGCGTGTTGCGTGGCCACCTGTCCGCTGGAGCGCCGTCATGATCCGCCCCCTGACCCTGCTGCTGTGCCTGGCCCTGCCGGGAACCGTGCTGGCCCAGTCCGCCGCTGGCGCCACCGCGCCGCAGGCCGCCGGCCTGGACCTGACGCTGCCGCAGGCGCCGATGCGCTACCTCAACGACCCGGCCCTGCAGCAGGACCCGCCGGGCACGTACTACGGTGACAAGAGCGGCCCGCGCGTGCACGACGACGCGAAGATAGCCGACGTCACCGACGACAAGGTCAAAGTGTCCGGCAGCTTCACCACCGGCATCGGCTATTCCAAGAACGGTGGCAACAGCCACTACAACGCCGCCACGCTGAACCTGAGCAAGAACTACACCACCGATGAGGGCAAGACCCACGGGGTCAACGTCAACATCCACGTGAGCGAAGGCAAGGGCCCGGGCTTCTACGGCCCGTACGGCGGCTACTACGGCCGCGGCCCGGGCTACTGGGATTACCCGCCGCCGTTTGGCTGGTAAGCGCCGCGTCGGGCCTGGGCCGACCAAGGTCGGCCGCTACCGCTGCACGTGTCCGGTAGGTGTCGACCTTGGTCGACACGCTTTCTCCCCGTGTGCCGGCCAGCGGCCGGCACCTACCGGCACGCGAATCAATCCAGCCAGCCATCGCGCTCGCTGTGCAGGATGCGGCCGTCATAGCCGCTCAGGCGCACCTCCACTTTCTGGTTGCGGGCATTGCGGGCTTCCAGCGACCAGGTCGCACCATCGCGTTCCAGCGAATGGATCTCGCGCAGGCCATGCGCCTGTGCCCGTGCCAGCACCTGCTCGGTGGTCAACAGCGCGCGGCCGCTGTGCTCGTCGAAGATCTCGCCGGTCTTGGGGTCAACGTAGACCTCGCTGAAGCGGCCATCGGCGCGGCTCACGTCAGCCTCCCACAGACCATCATCGCGTTCGATCTCGTGGATCTGGGTGTAGCCGGCCTTGCGCAGGGTCTGTTCGACCTGGGCCATGCCCAGCGGTGCAGCCTGTGCGGCCGGTGCGATGGCCAGCAGAGCAACAGTGGCGAGGGTGAGCGACTTCAACATGGGGGTTCTCCTGTTCGTGTTCGTGGCCGGACCATCCCGGCAGCGCCACAATGCCCCCCGTGGTTAACAGCTCCTTAGCCGGCACTGTTAGCCAGCTGTTAGTCACCCCCTCCACACTCGCGCCTGTTCCTACAGCCCTCCCTGCGCCCCGATGCTCTCCACCCTGCCCCTGCTGCTGGCCCTGGCCAGCGCCCCGACCGCCGCCGCACCGGCACAGGACCCGGCGCAGCAGGTCGCGCGCCGCGCCGTGCAGCAGGGCCGCTACGTGCCGCTGGAAAGCGTGGTGCGCGATGCGCTCAAGCGCTTTCCGGGCCAGCTGCTGGAAGTGGAGCTGGACGATGGCGTCTACGAAGTGGAGATCCTGCGCGGCGACGGCGTGGTAGTGGAGCTGGACTATGATGCGCGCAGCGGAAAGCTGCTGAAGACGGAGCTCGACGACTGATGCGCATCCTGTTGGCCGAAGACGATGCCGCGCTGGCACAGCGCCTGGTGCCCCTGCTGGAGCAGGCCGGCTACGTGGTGCACGTGGTCGCCGACGGCCGCCAGGCCGAGGAGATCGGCCAGATCGAAGATCTGCAGGCCGCCATCGTCGACCTGGGCCTGCCCGGGCTGGACGGACTGAGCGTGATCGAGCGCTGGCGCGGCAACGGCCGCAGCTTTCCGGTGCTGGTGCTGACCGCACGCGGGCGCTGGCACGACAAGCTGGCTGGGTTCGATGCCGGTGCCGATGACTATCTCACCAAGCCATTCCAGGCCGACGAACTGGTGCTGCGCCTGCGCGCACTGATCCGTCGCAGCCACGGCCACGCCAGCCCGCGCCTGCACTGCGGCCCGCTGCAGCTGGACGTCAACGCCGGCCGCTTTGAACTGGATGGGCAGGCGCTGTCGCTGAGCCCGCAGGAGTTCCGCCTGCTCAGTTACTTCATCCACCACAGCGGCCAGGTGATCGGCCGCGACCGCCTGGGCGAACAGGTGTTCGACTGCGGCCATGACCCGGACTCCAACGCACTGGACGTGCTGCTCGGGCGGGTGCGCCGCAAGCTCGGCATCGACCTGATCCAGACCGTGCGCGGCCAGGGCTGGCGGCTGGCCGCGCCATGAACCGGCAACCCTCGCTGCGACGGCGCCTGCTGCTGGCTGGCGGTGTCGGCCTGCTGCTGGTCTCGCTGCTGGCCAGTGCACTGCTGGGCGAGCTGTTCAAGCGCAGCGCGCGCGATCGCTTCGACCATGAACTGCAGCAGGACATGCTGACCCTGCTGGCGCAGGCCGAAGTGGATGCGGACGGACAGCTGCGCCTGCGCCAGGAACCGAATGACGCACGCTTCCAGCGCGTGTTCTCAGGTGCTTACTGGCAGATCGCCGGTGCCGATGGCCGTGTGCTGCTGCAGTCGCGCTCGCTGTGGGATGAAACCCTGCCCGTCACAGCCAGCGGGCCGGCCACGCGCAATCTGAGTGGGCCGCTGCAGCAATCCCTGCGCGCACGCGTGCAGCAGGTGCGCCTGCCACGCGCCAACGAACCGTTCGTGGCCGTGGTTGCCACCGATCGCAGCGCGCTGGATGCAGACGTTGCCGCGTTCCGCCAGCGTACTGCCATCGCGCTGGGTGTGTTGGTCGCGGCGTGGCTGGCGGTGCTGGCCAGCCAGGTGCACTTCGGATTGCGTCCATTGCATCGCCTCGGTGCACAGCTGGAACGGGTGCGGCGCGGCGACGCGCAGCGCATCGATACACAGGGGCTGGGTGCGGAGGTCGCACCGCTGGGCGAGGAGCTCAACGCGCTGCTGGAGCATCAGCAACGCATGGTCGCGCGCGCGCGCACCAGTGCACAGGATCTGGCGCATGCGCTGAAAACCCCGCTGAGCGTGCTGGCCACTGAGGCCGACGGCGACGGCGCGGACTGGCGCGCCACCGTACGCGAGCAGAGTGCGCGTATGCAGGCCAGCGTCGACCGTTACCTGGCCGCAGGGTTGGCCGCCGACCATCGCCAGCGCACCGACGTGGCGGCAGTCGCACAGGCGATGTGCCGGCTGATGGCACGCGTGCATGGCGAACGTGGCATCACGTTCACGGCGGCTGGTATCGATCCGGCACTGCAGTTCGCCGGTGCCAGTGCGGACCTGGAGGAGATGCTGGGCAATCTGCTGGACAACGCCGGCAAGTGGGCGAAGCAACAGGTGGACGTCACTGCAGACACCATCGAAGGGCAGTTGCGCATTGAGGTACGCGACGACGGCCCCGGGCTGGCCGCAGACGCGCTGGAACAGGTCACCCAGCGTGGCGTGCGCCTGGATGAGCGCGAGGGCAGCAGTGGGCTGGGCCTGGCGATTGTGGGTGATATCGCTGCCAGTTATGGCGGGCGGTTGGCACTGGAGAATGCGCAGCCGGGATTGCGGGCCACGTTGTGGTTGCCGGTGGCGTGAGGCGGCCAACCTGACGGCGGGTAGTGCCGGCCGCTGGCCGGCAACCACGTGATCACCGGGAACGCCCTGCGGAAGCCGGCCAGCGGCCGGCTCTACCAAGCGCCAATCCGACCGATCGCCGTGCACCGGGCAGGCGCCGACCAAGGTCGGCATCCACCCAGCATCAACGGTGATGCATCCACCAGCAATCAATCGCGTCCAGCACGATGTGGATGATCAAACCGATACCGAACAACCGCGTTCTCTTCGGCACGCACAGGCCTGCATACACGGCAATCGCGGGTGCGGTGTGCAAAGGATGGAAACCGATGCTGCAGCGGTTCGGTGCATAGATCGGATCGGCCAGCAGGTGGTCCAGATCGATGATCCAGCCCAGCAGCATCAGCAGCCACGCCGAGGCGAAGCGCTTGCGCCAGAACAGCCATGCCAGCAGGGCTGGCACGGCGGCATGCAGGAACAGGTGGAAGATCGCGCGCGCGCTCATCGGGGCCGGTAGCGCCGGGCCATGCCCGGCGTTCCCGTTGACCTCAGACCAGCGGTTCGTCGGACAGGTAGGTGTAACCGGTCAGGCCGGCTTCCAGCGCCTCCGACAGCTCCTGCGCACGTTCCGGCGACAGCTGCGCCTCGGCCACGCGCTGCGCATAGGTCGCACGCAGCTCGTCCAGGCGGTAACCCACGTAATCCAGCATCACGTCGGTAGTATCACCACGGCGCTGCTGGGTGATGGCGTAGCCATCGGCATCGGCCAGCACTTCCACCGCGTCGGTATCGCCGAACAGGTTGTGGATGTCGCCCAGGATTTCCTGGTAGGCGCCGACCATGAAGAAGCCGATGCGGTAGCTCTCGCCCGGCTTCATCTTGTGCAGCGGCAGCGAGCTGTCCAGGCTCTCGTTCTCGACATAGGTTTCCACCATGCCGTCCGAGTCGCAGGTCATGTCGGCGATGATGCCGCGACGGTCCGGGGTTTCGTCCAGGCGCTCGATCGGCACGATCGGGAACACCTGGTCGATCGCCCACACGTCCGGGATCGATTCGAACACGCTGAAGTTGACGAAGTACTTGTCGACCAGGCGCTCGTTCAGTTCATCCAGCACCGGGCGATGGCTCTTCTCGTCGTAGCTCAGGCGCGCACGCACGCCATGGGCGATGGCGTAGAACAGATCGTCGATGCGCGCACGCTGCGGCAGGTCGATCTGGCCCAGCGCATAGCTGGCCAGGCCTTCGGCGTGGAAGTGCTGTGCTTCCTGGAACAGTTCCACCGCCGGGCGCACGTCCAGCTCGTCGTGGATCTCGCGCAGGTGGCGGATCGCGGCCGGCTCGTCGTCGTGCTGGTCCGGCACGCGGCCTTCCTGCGCCTCTTCCACTTCCGAGACATTGGCGATCAGCACCGCGTGGTGCGCGGTCATCGCGCGGCCGCACTCGGTGACGATGCGCGGCGGAGTCAGGCCGAACTCTTCGCAGGCATTGGCCAGCGGCTGCACGATGTTGCTGGCATAGGAATGCAGGCCGTAGTTGATCGAGCAGAAGCTGCGCGAACGGGTGCCTTCATAGTCCACGCCCAGGCCACCGCCCACATCGACGTGAGTGATCTTCGCGCCCAGGCGCGACAGCTCCACGAAGTAGCGGGTGGCTTCGCGCATGCCGTTGGCGATGTCGCGCACGTTGGAGATCTGCGAGCCCATGTGGAAGTGCAGCAGGTTCAGGCAGTCGGCGTACTCGGTGTCACGCAGCGACTTCCACAGGTCCAGCAGCTGGCGCGGCGACAGGCCGAACTTGGCCTTGTCGCCACCGCTGTTCTGCCACTTGCCGGCGCCCAGCGAGGCCAGGCGCATGCGCACGCCCAGGCCCGGCTTCACGTCCAGCGCCTTGGACTCTTCCAGCACCAGCTTCAGTTCGGAAGGCTTTTCGATGACGATGAAGGTCTGCAGGCCCAGCTTGCGGCCGATCAGGGCCAGGCGGATGTACTCGCGGTCCTTGTAACCGTTGCAGACGATCAGGCCACCCGGGCGCGACAGCGCCAGCACGGCCATCAGCTCGGGCTTGCTGCCCGCTTCCAGGCCGAAGCCTTCGCCGTGGTGGCTGGCCAGGGTGCCGGCCACGCCGCGGGTCTGGTTGACCTTGATCGGGTACACGGCGGTGTAGCCGCCGCTGTATTCCCAGTCCTGCTGGGCCTGGCCGAAGGCCGCCTGCAGCTTGCCCAGGCGCTGGCCGAGGATGTCCGGGAAGCGGACCAGCAGCGGCAGCTTGGCGCCGGCCGCACGGGCCGCATCGACCACCTTGGGCAGCGACACCACCGGGCCGTCCGCCCCGGTCGGTCTCACCACCATGTGCCCGGCCTGATCCACGTCGAAGTAACCGTCCGCCCAATGCGGGATCGAGTAGGTCTTGCGGGCTTGGTCGAGGGACCAATCGGTCATTTCAGTCGGCCTTGTTGGCAATAAAAGGGGGGGCATGATAACGCCTATATGCCCACAGGTTCGTTATCATGCGCGCCCGCGCCCGTGACAGGTTCCAACCTGAACGGGCCGATCCGTCCGGATGTGGCATCTGTGCCACGCGGCCCTGCCCGCCAGCCCGGCTTCACCTCTCCGAACAGGACTGTTTTCAAATGACTGACAGCAACAACTGGTACATCGAGCACTTCGAGCGCACCGGCTCGGCCATCGGCTACCGCATCACCGGCAAGCTGGACGAGGTGCAGTCGCCGTTCCAGAAGATCGAGATCTTCCAGACCACCGACTGGGGCAACCTGATGACCATCGACGGGGCCATCATGCTGACCAGCAAGGACAACTTCTTCTACCACGAGATGATCAGCCACCCGGTGCTGTTCACCCACGCCGCGCCCAAGCGCGTGGTGATCATCGGTGGCGGCGACTGCGGCACCCTGCGCGAAGTGCTCAAGCACACCGGCGTGGAGAGCGTGACCCAGTGCGATATCGACGAGCAGGTCACCGTGATGGCGCGCAAGCACTTCCCGGAACTGTGCGATTCCAACGACGACGCCCGCGCCGAGCTGCTGTTCGACGACGGCGTGGCCTACATGGCCAACTGCCCGGCCGGCAGCGTGGACGTGGTGATCGTCGATTCGACCGACCCGGTCGGCCCGGGCGAAGGCCTGTTCAACAAGGCCTTCTACGAGAGCTGCTTCAAGGCCCTGAAGGACGACGGCATCCTGGTGCAGCAGTCCGAGTCGCCGCTGATGCAGCTGGACCTGATCAACGAAATGCGCACCGAGATGGGCAAGGCCGGCTTCGGCTCGTTCAAGACCCTGCCGTTCCCGCAGCCGTGCTACCCCACCGGCTGGTGGAGCGTGACCATGGCGCGCAAGGGCGACAGCAGCTTCGACTTCCGCCAGGCCGACTCAGCCGCCAAGACCTTCAACACCCTGTACTACACCGCCGCGCTGCACACCGGCGTGCTGGTGACCCCGCCCTTCGTGCAGGCGGCGCTGAAGTAAGGCGTGCCGACCAACGGTCGGCACCCACCCAAAAGAAAACCCGCGCTGGCAACAGCGCGGGTTTTTTCATGGTCCGGTAGTGCCGGCCGCTGGCCGGCAACCGCATGTAACGATCAGAGCGCCCAGATACCGGCGATCACCGCCACCACCAGGCCCCACTTGATCAGCTGGTAGGCCACCACGCTGCGCTCGCGCAGCGCCTTGGCCTTCAGGCGCACCTTGTAAACGCTGCCGAACGCCTTGTTGACGCCACCAGTCGGGTCACCCGGCAGGTTCGGCGAGGCACCACCGGCCAGCAGCGTGGCCGCCACCGCGCGGTTGAACAGGCCCGGCAGGCCGAAGCGCAGCGGACGGGCGATGTCGCAGAACAGGATCACGCGGTCATCCGGCGTCTCGTTGTGCGCGTGGTGGATGTAGGTCTCGTCGAACATCATCCACTCGCCGTCGCGCCAGCTCTTCTTGATGCCGTCCACTTCGATGTAGCAGCCGTCGTTGTTGGGCGTGGCCAGGCCCAGGTGCAGGCGCAGCGAACCGGCGAAGGGGTCGCGGTGCGGGCGCAGTTCGCTGCCCGACGGCAGCTGCGCGAACATCGCCGCGCGCACGTCCGGCAGCGACTCGAGCAACGCCGTGGTCTTGGGGCACATCGCCTTCGCCGACGGGTGCGACGGGCCGTACCACTTCAGGTAGAAGCGCTTCCAGCCACGGCGGAAGAACGAGTTGAAGCCGGCGTCGTTGAACGTGCTGGACGCAGCGATCTTCTGTGCATCGCGCAGCGCCAGCGCCTCGTCGCGGATCATCTGCCAGTTCTGGCGCAGCGGCTCCAGCTGCGGAAACTCCTTGGCCGGGTCCAGGAACGGCGTGGTCGGCACCTTCGAGAACATGTACATGACCACGTTGATCGGGGCCATGAAACTGGAGTGGTCCAGCAGCTGGCGCGACCAGCGCGCGCGGACCTTGCCACGGAAGTGGATGTACAGCACGCAGGCGACGAACAGCGCTGCAATGACGATTTTGATGATCAAAACACTTTCCTCCAGCCGCAGCCGGAACGGGAATCAGGGCGATGCACGGCCGGACGGCCAGCACCGGTGGGGACCGCGGCAGGGGACGGGGACGTGCCAGGAAGGGGCGGCCGCCGATGTCGCGAATTAACAGCTTATGGTCGGCAGGCCGTGCGTCGGGGTCAAGCTGGACGTGCGTGACGTTCAGCGGGCCGCGGATGAACGAAATAGAGCGAAACGCAACCTATTGATTTTGAAAGAATCATCGGCCAAGTGAGACATAATTGTCCGATTGGGCGCGACGAACTGTTCCAGCCACGACCCCGACATTTCTCCGACAAATCGTGGAATAGCGAACTGGCGAGTACTAAAATTAACGAAAACTTAGTAACTCCCTGTAACACCGGTTCGCTTGACGCTTTGCGCCACCCACCGGGTCGTCCGAGACCCCGACATGTATCTTCCCGCTCTGCCCCCCTCCTCCTGCGGCGATGACGCCGCCACCCCGCTGCTGCTCAAGCGCGGCGAACGCTTCCTGGCCCCCGACGTCTACCGCACCTGCCTGGACGGGCGCGAGGCGGTCATCAAGGATTACTCCCGCTACCGCGGCACCCCCGTTTCGCTGATTGCACGGCTGATGGTGCGCCGTGAAGCACGCATGCTGCAGCGCCTCGGCGGCTGGAAGCATGCCCCCGCACTGCTCGGCACGCTGGGTGGCTTGGCACTGGGCATGGAGTTCATTCCCGGCCAGACCCTGAGCACCGCACAGGCCGTCGGCAACGACGTGTTCGAGCAGTTGCAGCACGCGCTCAGCCGCCTGCACGCCGCCGGCATCACGCACAACGACCTGCATGGCACCAACGTGGTGGTCAGCAGCGGCGTACCGGTGCTGCTGGACTTCACCTCGGCCTGGCGGGCCCCGCGTTGGCTGCGCCGCGGCCCGCTGAGCCGGCAGATGCGCCGCAGCGACATGAAGAACCTGCTGAAGATCCGCCAGCGCGTAACCGGCCAGGCGCCGAGTGCCGCGCAGGCTGCACTGGTGGCCGACCCGGGTTGGGTCGCCGCCGTGCGGCAGGGCTGGAAGCGGTTCTACAAGTGGGCCAAGCGCCGGTAAATGCTTTGCTTTGGTAGGGGTCGAGCTTGCTCGACCGCTTTACCGCTCCTTGTAGAGTCGAGCCATGCTCGACTGCTCTTCCTGCATCGCGCGAAATGCAGTCGAGCATGGCTCGACTCTACAGAAACCGGGTTACAACGCGTCCGCGTCCAGCTCACCGGTACGAATACGCACCACGCTGCCCAGGTCGTACACGAACACCTTGCCGTCACCAATCTTGCCGGTGCCGGCGGCCTTCACGATGGCCTCAACCACGGCCTCAACCTGGTCATCGGTCACCGCCACTTCCAGCTTCACCTTCGGCAGGAAATCGACCACATACTCCGCGCCGCGGTACAGCTCGGTATGACCCTTCTGGCGACCAAAGCCCTTCACTTCCGTCACCGTGATCCCGGTGACCCCACGCTCGGCCAGCGCTTCGCGCACGTCATCGAGCTTGAACGGCTTGATCACCGCCATGACCATCTTCATCGTCTATCTCCTGTCTTCCGGCGTGGAGGATAGCGCCTGAACGCGGCCCGTGCGAAGCCGCCGCCGCCTGTCCGGGCGATGGGTGCCGGCAGTATCCTTGTGCCCGAATGGCCTGCCCGCGCCGGATGCACGGGCCCACCCCCACGGAGCACCCCATGATCGACCTGAACCACATCGATGACCTCGCCCGTCGCCTCAGCGACCTGGTGCCGCCGGGCCTGCGCGAATCGCGCGAGGAACTGCAGGCCACCTTCAAGAGCGCGCTGCAGGCCGGCCTGGCCAAGCTCGATCTGGTCACCCGAGAGGAGTTCGAAGTGCAGCGCGCCGTGCTGCTGAAGACCCGCCAGAAGCTGGACGCGCTGGAAACCGCCGTGCGCGAGCTGGAAGGGCGCGGCGCCGCAGAATGAAAAAAGGAGGCGCACCGCGCCTCCCGTTTACAGATTATTTCCCGGATGGGGCCTTGCAGCAAGGCCCGCCGGGCGCCCTAGACTCGCCGGCCTGTCGATCCGGCAGGACACGCAGGGGCAGTGCCGATGGCGCAGGACACCGAATGGACACCCGTTTCGCATGACACCTGCGACCAGGTCGCCGGGCCGTTCTACCACGGCACCCGCGCAGACCTCGCGGTGGGCGAGTTGCTGAGCGCGGGCTTCCGCTCCAACTATCGCGACAGCGTGGTGATGAACCACATCTACTTCACCACGATTGCCAAGGGCGCCGGGTTGGCTGCGGAGATGGCCAGGGGCGAGGGGCGGCCGCGCGTGTATGTGGTGGAGCCGACCGGGTCGTTTGAAGACGACCCGAACGTGACCAACAAGAAGTTTCCCGGGAACCCGACGCGGTCGTATCGGAGTGCGCAGCCGTTGCGGGTTATTGGGGAGATTGTGGAGTGGGAGCTTTATGACGCCGAGTTCGTTCGGCAGTTGAAGGCGTTTGTTGCTTCGGGGAGTGGGGAGATCATCAATTGATGGAGGAAGACGCCGACGGGGCACGTCGGCGTCTTCCTATCAACACGCTCGTGTGGCCCTTATCCGCGAATCGTGCCACACGGCATCTCATCCTCCAGTCGTCTCATCGCGGCGACCGCACCGGTATCACCTCAATCCGCAGGCTGTCCCTGGTCAGGGCAACCGATTCCGGATGAATCACCACTCCGCCCGGCTTCCCGTGTCGAACCCGCCGATTCCTTCTGCCGAGGAATCCGAAGATGCCAGCACCACCATCAGCACCTAGCTGGAGCGCATCATCGACCCAATGACGAACGCCGCAGTCAGGCCCGCCCAGGACAGTACCGCCACGACAATCAGCAACACCTTCCGATGCATCGCCTGCGCCTCATGCCGATATGGCGCCTTGCGGTCGTACGGCCTGATCAGCCCGAACAGCTCGCCAGAGACGGTCAGCGCTCCCAGCAGCAACAGGGCAAGCATGCAGAACCCGAACAGCGTTCCAACGCCGCTCACCCGGGCGGCGTCGGTTGCGGCATCGGAATGACCGGCAAGGGCCTCGAAGAACGTCCCCACCCAGCCGGCCAACAGCCCGGCCAGGATCCCGACGAACCCCAGATGGCTGAAAAGATGCACCCAGAAGCGGGCTGGAAGTTTCATCACGAGAGGTCCTTCATCCAGTCAGAAGTAGTGGGCCGGCCACCAATTGAACACATCAACCCGCATGTGTGCCCATCAGTGCTCGAGGTGCGTCTTCAGCTCGTTGGAATCCCTGCGCAGCAGATACAACGCCACCAGGAATGGCCACAGCGAGTTGATCGAAGAGAACAGGCGCTGGGTCAGCCCTCTGAAGCCCTCCGGATCCGCGCCGACCAGGTTCAACCAGAGGTAGACGATGCTCGCAATGCTCACCAAAGCGGTCACGGCGTACGCCCTTCGGTTGGCAGACCACGCGCTCATCTCGATGTGCGACATCGCAGGTGCAATGATGTTTGCGATACCGATGGTGTAGAAGCCGTGCATCGGATGGCCCATGGGCCAGAGCCCGTTGGTCAGCATGGAGACGCCAAAGATCATCCAGCAGATCGCGCCTACGGCAATCCGGCGACCGGACTCCCGCCATACCCCGATGGAGAACGCCACGAAGCCCACGCCGGAGCCGATGGCGGCAATCCTGCCGCAGACGCTTGCGAGCGTTGGCGCCTGCAGCAGCTCGCTGGCGTGTTGTGCAAGCGGGTTGTAGCCCGGCGCGAACACGGCGGCAACGCTGGTCCAGAACAGGAACCACGGAAGCGGGACCAGACCCGCAGACAGAAGAAGTCGATTGCCGCGTAACACGTGCAGTGATCCTTGTTTTGGCCTGCGCCAGTGGGTGGAATCCGTTCAAACGCCGCAGATCCCTCCTGCTGCGGACAGGACAGTTCCGGGTGACTACAGCGGTAGTCAGATTCTGCGTGACGCCCTGCGGGGTCAATAGGCAGAAAGTCACTCATGCCCGCAAGTGATGCAGTCAACAACCTCATCTTTCTGGTCCAGCCTGAGCTTCCACGATTTCTGGCTGTAAAGTCGACGTGTCCCATGCCCAGGTTTGCCATGCCCGCCGTCGACCAGAATGACATTGTCGGTGCACAGCACGAAGTGCAACGGCTTCTTGGCCGTTGCATTCTGCGACTTCAGCAGTGCGAGCAACTGATGAAGTCCATGCTCGCCTTTCAGAAGTTGTTCGGTACGCCGGAAACACTCCCAATGGCCTTGGACAAGCGCAAAGCAGAGATCAGCGGCAAGACAATGGGGGTGCTGGTAGGTCACCTGACTGCCGAATGCGTGGTCAAAGAGGGCAGCGAAGCCCCTGGCGGCCCATCGGGTTACGACAGCAATTCAAGCTTCGTCGCTCTGCACATGGGGCTAGAGTTTCCAGAGCAATCCCATGCAACGCTGCAAGCCGACCTGCACGATCTGGTGAACCTCAGGAACGTGCTCGTTCACCACTTCATTGAGCAATACGATATCCAGACTGTCGAAGGATGCCTGGAGGCACAGGTTGCACTCAGCCGTTCCTACGCTCAGATCGACCCCCAATTTCAACGGCTGCGTGCACTTGCGGCAGATGTTGCGCAAGGAGCGAAAGCCTTTGCGGAACTGGTTCACTCACCTCAGTTCCATGACCTTCTGGTCAATGGCATCGCGCCTGATGGTCAGATCCACTGGCCGCTCACAGGTATTGTCAGTGCGCTGAGACAGGCCTTCCGAGAACGGGCAATCGACGGCTGGGTGAATCTGGACACAGCCGTTCGCTGGGTAGCAGAGCACCACCCGGAACAAACCCCCAAGAAGTACGGCTGTGCCCGATGGCGGCACGTCATTCACGAATCTCGTCAATTCGAACTGCGCCACTTCGCGCACCACGGCCAGCTCGGGGCTTGGTTCCGCGAGCGGCCAGATTCGCCTGGCTAGCCAGGCGCCGCTCTTGGTAGTAGCAGCAATACGCTTTCGCCTACCAAGTACTGTCGCATTTGCCGTTCCCTGCGTCTCTTACGGAAGGTTCTGACGACTCCGTTCCAGAAGTGCCGCACCGCCTAGCACGCCAAGGCTCTCGCGGCTTCCGGCGCTATGCGACAATGCCAAAAGCGTCTCGGGTTTTGGCGGCATTGACCCCATCCCCTTGGCATTCCCAACTACATCAGGCAACTCTGGTATCGCCACCGAAAACGGGTGGCCGGGCCTCGAAAACCCGTTTTGTTGGGAAGTAGTTTGCGCTTGCCAGCCGGCACCACCGCGCGTGGTGCCGGCTGGCAATCCGTCTGCCGGCTATGGCGGGCGGGGCGTGGGGGTCTTGTACCCGCCGGTTCCCAACATCCGGTTTTCGAGCCACGCTCTGCCCGCCACCTTTATCGGTGGCGGCTTCTGCCTGCTTGCACGGAGCCCGCCATGACCACGCCGCCCTCCCCTCCCCCGCGCCCGATCCAGGAAGCGCCGTCACGCGCTTCGGCCCCAGACCGCAACAGCCTCATCGCCATCCTGCACGCCATCGGCGCGGGCGCTGCGGCCGACGGCCAGCCTTGGCCCGAGCGCCATCACCTGCGCAGCCGGCAGATGGCGTTGTCCGACGCCGACTGCGCGCTCACCGGCCAGCGTATCGTGCAGGAGATCCTGCTGGCGGCCGAGCGCACGCGCCAGAACGGCGAGCCGGAGCAGTACGTGGGCGACCGGGTGATGGAGGGGCTGGTGATGGCCGACCTCGCGCTGACCGCCTTCATCCACGAGCGGATGCGACCAAAGGACTGAGCGTGCGTATGGCGCGGCGTTTTCTGTCTGTGTGCGGAGTGACGAATGAATCGCAGCGCCCTCTTCTGCATTGTTCCGAACTTTCCCGGGATTCACGCGAATCGGACACCTCGGGCACCGTTTCGGCGCAACTTGTGGCTGCACTGAAGCCCAGCTAGCATCGGTCCAACGGCTTTCCCGTTCTGCCCCCGCATCCATAGATGGACGCCCCCGTGACCGAATCGACCGCCACTGAAGTTTCAGCCGAAGCCGCATCTCACAAGGGCGAATTCTTCCTGATCGACGCCGGCCTCCTGGGCAACAGCAGGGTTCCAGGCATAGAGATCGCCAACGAAGAGAAGCTGATCGATCCAGGGATGAATGTCGTCTCGCGTCCTGATGGAACGCCAGGCCAGTATCCGGAGCGCCCCCACCTGATTCATGTGCCCCAGAAGGGAGCAATGCCACGCGATCTGGAAGAGCTCGCTGGCATCTGGATTGTGTCGGAACCGTTGAAGCAGCTGTTTGAACGGATGGACCCCGAAGCGTTTGCCTTTGTGGCCTGCGACTTCAGCCTTGCCGACGGCAGCCCCGGCCCTCGGTACTACCTGGGCAATGTGCTGCGCAGGCTCGATGCCCTGGATGAAGCCGCTTCCCGCGTGAGGATCAAGCTCGATCACAATTATCAGACCGGCGAGGACGAGAAGCTTTACAGCCTCGTTGGAGGAGCCAGCCTGGTGTTCAAACAGGACGTTGTGGGCGATGCCCATATCTTCCGCCAGGATCGAATGGGCGCACCGCCCATCTGCGACCGCGCGATGTTTGATGCATTGGCTGCGGCCAACTTCTCCGGCGTACGGCTGCGTGATGTAGCCGATCTCTAAGACGAGCTCCTTCAAACGGATTCTTGAACGAGGTGGTGCGCATGGCCGACACGCCGGTTTTTCAGGGACACCATCTGATCGAACAGAATGCGTTCGAGCAAAGCCAACTGCTGAAGTCGCTTGCCAGGAGTGGTCATTTCACGCTCCACGGACCCGACAACATTCTCAACCTGCCCGCGAACCCCGCGCTGGCAACCCGCCTGGGTATTTCGCCACACTCAGGCGGCCCGTTGAGTGCGTACACGGATCAACTGAAGTTCGTTCTCGACGACCTCACGGAAACCTACGATGGCCGAACCCTGCTGGCGAAGGATTCTCCGCCGGATGTGCGCGCTGCCGCCGTCGAGCGTATGGGTGCCCGCATCCAGAACCTGGAATACACCCTTCGCGCCGGCATCCTCAACGGCGACCTGGTCACCAACACGCCCGAGAACATGACCGCGGCGGAAGCCAACGCCAAGATCCGCACCTTCTTCTCCGATCTGGACGGCTACCAGCGCACCCACGCCGCGCAGATTGCGGAACTGAAGACCCTCAACCCCTCCGAGTTGCGCTGGCGCGCTGTCACCCAGTCCGAAGCCAATGTGAAGGCGGCGCTGGATGCCATCGACGAACCCGGCAACTCGACCCTGAGCGAGCGCTGGGGTGGCCGCGCATCGATGGGCACCGCGATTCAGGAGGCCAACCAGGGCGGTCGCCTGCAGCTGACCGAGCACACCGCTGCCCGCGTACGCACTGCGTTCAACCCGGAGATGCCACTGACCATCGTGCGCCCTGGCCCGGCAAGCACGGCCCCGGAACTGGCTGGCTCTGCAGGGCGAGCGGGCGCTGCAGAAGGTGCCGCCGAAGCTGCCGCCGCGCGCGGACAGATTACCGGCGCCCGCGTACTCGGGGCCGCGGGTGTCGCCGCACTGGCCGTGGACTTCGCCATCACCGGCCACCGCGTGGCCGAATTGCGCAGCGAGGGCAACGACGCCGGCGCAAAATCTGCGGCCACCCACTTCGTGGGGCGCACCGCGGGCGGCTTTGGCGGCGGCTTCCTGTTGGGCGCAGGGTACGGAGTCGTTACCGGCTCGTGGACCGGGCCAGGTGCGCTGGCTACCGGACTGCTGGGCGGCGTGGCCGGCGGCTTCGCCGGTGAGTACTGGGCCCAGTACCAGGACAAGAAAGCCGTTTACACCCAGGTGGACCGCAGTGGCAACGAATGGAGCCGCGACCCGGAGGATTCAGAGAGCACCTGGAGCCGCAGCGTGCGCACACCGCAGCCCGACGGAAGCTACCGCGAGATCACGATGGTCGCCGGTGGCCGGCTGGTGGACGAGCTGAACTACAAAGCCGCCAACGACTCATATTCACTGGGCATGGCCAATCTGCCCAGGCCGCAGAACCCCTTCAAGCTCAATGCAGGCGGCGAGAGCACGCCGCCGCGCGAGCCGTTTGAAACCAACCGCCACTACGTGCGCAATCCGCACAACGGCGAATGGAACCTCTCCATCCACTCAATGATTGATGGACGCGTTCCCTTTGACTACAGCGTGCCCGTCGGCCCGGAAAAGTCCGGCCAACTGGAACGGGAATCGCAGCGCATCATTGCCCAGAACGCGGCAAACACGCCCGAGGCGCTCGCCGCCCGTTACCAGGTCGCGTTCAACCAGTACAACTGGCACGAGTTCGCCACCATTGAGCCGGTACCGGAGGTGATCACCAACGCGCTGACCCAGACGCAGCCCCTGCGCGCCTCCAACGGCGAGAAGTACACACAGGACGCCAACGGGCAGTGGCAAACGCCGGGTTTGGTGTATGGCACCAACCCGGCCGAGGGCAGCATCATCGAGGAGCTCAATCGTACGCGCCAGAGCCAGCAGGCCGGCGTACAGGAGCTGACGTCCATGGCCGACATCGCCCGGGCCAACCCCACGCCGACCGAGTACGGCCTGCGCAGCCAGGTGGTGGACGCCTACCGTAGTGCCGGCATTGTGCGCAGTGCCGAAGAGATTGATGACGCCGTAGCCGCCGTTGCCCAGGATCACGCACGCGCCGTGCCCGACTTCGGCACGTTCACGCTGCAGGTACAGAAGGATGGCTCGCTGGCCACACTGGCTGGGAAAGATGACGAGCGCATGCAGATCGTTTCCGTCACCACGCCAGAGGAGATTGCTCAGGCACACGTGCGGCGCACGACCTCAGAACAAGAGCAGCAACCTGCGGGCGTCGCACCGGACGCACCTTCGCCACACGCCTCCAGGCCTGCCACGCAGCACGACGCTGACGTAGACCGAGACCAAAGCTCGGTCCTACGTCCGGATGGCAGCAGGCTGCTGGAGCAGTTGCGCTCGTCGGTAGCCGTGCTGGATGAAAAGAACAACAAGCCGTGGGACCAGAGCAGCGACCGCCTGCTGGCCAGCGCCTACAGGCTTGCGGCAGACGCCGGGTTCAAGCCCGGCGACAAAGTAGACATGGCATTGAGTGAAGCCACCGAAACCCGTGCTGCGGGTACCACGCTGTTCGTGACGCGCTCCGGGCCGGGCGCGTCCTCGGACCCCGCCGCCAACCGGGTGCAGATGCCAACACAGGACGCCCTGGCGATCGCACCGGAGCAGCAGTATGCAGTGGCCAACCGGAGCCTCGACGCTCAGGATCGGGAGCAGTCGCAGCAGCTGGCGCAAGCGCAGGAGCGGCAGCAGGAAGAGAGCCGGCAGGGGCCACGGATGGGCTGATGGCAGCGGTTCTGGCTGATCAACGTCGATCCACTTGATACCGGGCGAGTTCCGGCGCTCACATTGCAGAGACTGGTCGCCGCATAGGAACAAGGCACGCTCCGGGCACCCGTCGGAATCCTCCTAGCTGCGTCGCCAACAAACCCCGATATCCCTGCGCAGAGCGCCTGCCACACCATCAAACATCCCTCCGCAGGAAGCCACACATGAGCCTGGCGCTGGTCCACAGCCGTGCCCGCGCCGGGGTCGACGCCCCGCTGGTGCGGGTCGAAGTGCATCTCTCTGGCGGCCTGCCTGTCACGCAGATCGTGGGCTTGGCCGAGACCAGTGTGCGCGAATCACGCGAGCGCGTGCGAGCCGCCCTGCTCTGCGCGCGCTTCGACTTTCCGCAGCGGCGCATCACGTTGAACATCGCGCCTCGAGCATGTCGCACCTTGGCGTCGTCGGGCTGCGGGCTCGGCTTCACCTAAAATGGGTCAGAGCGAGCGGATCGCCTCTAGGGGCGTGATTGCTGAGGCCTTCAGTGCCGGAACCAGGACCGCTGCTTGGCCTAGCAACCACAATGCTATAGCACTCACCGGCAAGTAGGCTGCCGGTAGCCTTGGCAACTCGTAGAACCGCATTAGGCCAATATTCATCGCGTAGGAAAGGACCAGTCCAACCGCAATGCCGAGACTGACGATCAGAAAATTCTCGATCTGGAAGTAACGCAGAATATCCGATCGCGTGGCCCCTAAAGCACGACGAATGCCGATCTGCTTCCGGCGCTGCTCTACCCAATAGCTGGCCAAGCCCACAATTCCCAATGCAGTGGCCCCAAGAAGGGCAATGATCACTGCGGCAAGCAACCCCATCATGACCTTGGCACCGCGAAAGTGGTCTGACCTGAGTTCAGAGACCGGGCGACTGGCAGAATGGTCAAAAACCACATCAGGTGCAGCCGCCGATATAGCCCTCCCTACTTGGCCAAAGATCTGCGGAAGATCTTCCGGATTGGCTCGCACCAGGTATCTGCCAGCGAGCCGAGGCCCGGCCAATGCTGGAACGATGAGCGACCAGTCATTGCCCAATGCCTCTCCCAATCCCGGTTGAGAGACAGCAAGGTGGTCGACGGTACCTATTACCGTGAATCGGGTATCCATGGCCCAAATGCTTTGGCCGATTGCGCTTTGCTCCGGCCAATAGCGATCGGCCAACTGCCGAGTCACCAGCACCGGGGCGTTGGATGGGACGTACTGCTCGATGGGCGCATACTCGGCCGGCTCCGGCATACGACCAGACACCACATTCAAACCGAGCAACTTCAGCGCCACAGCATCCCCAAGGTAGAAATCCAGAACACCGCCAGAGCGCTCAAGCGCTTCGTCAGTGTTCACACCGGCACGGACTCCAGGATCGCCAAAGGGAACAGCACTAATGGCGCCCACAGCCTCCACACCTGGAATAGCCCGGATAGCGTTCATCACACGGGCGTTGATGTCATGTGCGTCTTCTGCGCTGAATCCGGAGAGCTGGACGATCCCAAGTGACGACTCCTGAACGCCACTATCAAGGTTGAGCGCTCGACTCTTCTCCATGAACATGAAGATTGCGTTGCATAGAACTGCACACGCTAAGGCTATCTCAATGGTGATCAAGAATGTGGCCAATTTGTGCTTCTTCAGCGCCGCCACGATGATTCCAACTTGCATGGCACACTCCTTCAAAGCAGCTTCAGCTGGGTAACCGGCTGGATAAAACTCGCTCGATACGCGGGAATCGCACCCGCCAAGAGGCTTGTGAGCAAAGATAGAATGACTGTGACCAGAAACATTGCGATGTCCAGGTGCACCAGATCTGCGTATGCTACTGGCTGGATGCGTATCATCCACAAGCCAAGTAACGTTAGGAACAAGCCAAGCACGCCGCCCAAAGCACCGATTAGACCGGCCTCGACCAGACACTGCGTGAAGATAGCGACTCTGCTCGCTCCCAACGCGCGACGCAGGCCGATCTCTCCGCCGTGTCTCATGAACTTCGCAAGCAGCAAGCCGACTACGTTTGCGAGGCAGATCAGAAGGAACGCGAAGGCCAAAACCGTCTGCACTTTTACGTCGCTGGGAACTACCTGATTGAAGTCCAGCCATTCCATCAGAGACCTCAACCGGGTGTTGTCGTCGTGCTTGATACGTCCAAGGCGCTTCTGCTCAGCTGCATAGTTACGGAGGAAGCGATCGTATCCCTGAACGCGCTCCGGACCACTCAACTTTACCCATAGCGCGACCGCGACACAGGGCGAGCTCTCGAGAACACCAGGACGATCTGGGGTAGCCCAACAGGTAAACGGTTGGAAGTCGCCCTCGTTGATCTCGAGGCTAGCTGAGAGAGGAAGAAACACATCGTCCGCTACACCGTAGAAGCCGGATGTCTCACCACCAGAGAAGCGCCCACCTCTGATCTTGTAGAACAGTGGGGAAGGACGCCATGGGCCTAGAACACCGATGATCTGAAGATTCGTATCTTTGACTCTTAAGCTCTGACCGACACTGTTGCGGCCGCCGAACAACTGCTGGTTGAGTCGATCTGAGATCACTGCGACACGGCTGCGACGCGCGTCATCCTCAGCACCCCAAGCGCGCCCGTACTGTAGCGGCACGTCGAACATCGCAAAGAATTCTGAAGTTGTTGAGATCGAAGAGATCATCAGCGGTACTCCGCCAGAAAACTCTGACCTAACCTTGACGGGATTGGATACCACCATCGCCTGGCTGTCCGCCTGCTTGGCCGACCATAGATCAAATGCGGTGCGGTAATCCATTACATCATAGGGCTCACGTCCTTTGGACTCTGGGTTCACATCAACTTGAGGGTAATAGATGTGCCCGCTCTTGCCTGGAAGAGGGTCTCCAGACAGGATGTGCATGACTGTGAGGGTTGTCATGCTCGCTCCGATGCCAACCGATATCGCCAGAATCACCAATCCAGTGATGACCTTGTTCCTTGCGGCGTTATGCAGCGCAACTTTCACGTAATAGCCAAACATCTAAGCAACCCTCCTGTGCTGTCCCACCTGTTCTGCGCCGGCCCATGGGGTCCGACTAAGCCTGCTGGACTGCGTTCTCATCCATAGTCCCAGCACTCTCTGACTCAAGCGCAAGAGTTGTATCAAACAGATTTCGGTACTCGATTCCGCCGTGCATGATCATTATCAGTATTTTGCCTTTCGTGATCGTCATGATCATATCCATGGCGATACGTTGGATGCCGGCGTCCAGGTTCGCAAGTGGCTCGTCCAATACATAGAGATCGGCCCTCTTGCTAAGTGCCATGGCCAAGGCAACCTTCTGTTGCTGACCCGCAGACAGCTGGTCAGGATAGGCCTCAAGAATCTCTGAAGAAAATACAGCCAGTGTCTTCAGAAGCTCTACGTCAACCCCAAGGTCCTTTATGGCGAGAGGAGGAAATGCGAGCGGCAGAGTGGATGAGCTGATTCGTGCAGGCAGTGAAAGACTGCCTGCTGTGGGCAGCAGGTGCCTCGCGAGGATGTTGGCAAGTGTGGTCTTTCCAGAGCCGTTGTCACCAGTGACGAGAACCCTCTGCCCCCGATCAATGACTGTGGATACATTTCGAAGAACGCTGGTTTGGCCGAAGCTAAAGGACAAGCGATCGGCTATGACACTTTCTGAATACCTAAATTCAGACGATTTTCGCAACTCAAGAAACCCTGAAACTCGATGAACCGTGGCGCCGTAGCTCTTCAGATCTGCCCAGTTCTTGAAGATGGCAATTAGGGTTGTAGCCGCACGCCAGAATGCGTTCATGAATGCAATGAACGAACCAAATGTCATCTTCTTCTGAAAGACAAATATCGCACCAACGAATATCGAGCAGACATCCGACAGAACCATCGTCAGATCACTTGCGCCTTGAAGTGTGCGCACCACCTTGAATCGACTGTAGCCTGCATCCAAGAGGCCGTGCATGCCTCTATCGAACGAACTCAACGTCTTGCTTGTCAATCCGAACGTCCCCACCATCTTCAGGCTTCCAACAGCTCTGGCAAGGACAACCAGAACCTGGGCTTCCTTTTCCCGCTCCGTAGATGTCAAAGCACTGATGCGTTTGCCGACCACCAAGCTGACAATCGTGGCAATTGGGATGATCGCGGCAAGAACTGCGAAGGCCTTCCATGAGATGTAGAGCAGTGCTATGACCAAGGCCACAAGCATGGAGATCTTGACTGCAACTCCTCTGACCAAGGCAAGCATTGGTACCAGACCATCCTTTACGTCAGATCTGATCCGCGAAATGTAGTATCCCACTCCGTTTCGCAGGAAGTCTTCGTAGCGTTCACTGTAGAAGACGCGCAGAAGTTCCTCACTGACTCGCCTCACAATGCGATTGTCCAATCGCTGCTGCCAAAGCGAAGTCACGTAGGCACCCACGTTGAGCGACACACCTAGCGCAAGATAGCCAAGGATCAGGTACATCAAACGCGAAAAATCGCCCCTCAACGACGCCTCATCAAGAATCGCCTTGATCAGGAGGGGGTGTATCAGACCTTCAAATGCACCAATTGCACAGGAGGTGATCGTCACCGCCACGTACTCATTCCGGTTCTCGCCTAGCAAACGCGAGAAGTCACGCCATGGTGTGTGGCCGCGGCCAGGATCCACCGCAGTGCTGCCGCTCGGCGTACTCATTCTTGT
The DNA here is from genome assembly GCF_039673015.1 of Stenotrophomonas sp. TWI1409. NCBI lineage: Bacteria > Pseudomonadati > Pseudomonadota > Gammaproteobacteria > Lysobacterales > Lysobacteraceae > Stenotrophomonas > Stenotrophomonas sp. TWI1409. The sequence goes on along the minus strand of NZ_JBDJKU010000034.1, from coordinate 20,051 downwards.
CCTATTCCCCACTCAGGCCCTTCCATGAGGGTAGGGCCCAGCTGATGGCCTGCCTGCACCTTCAAGAAGGGGGCGTCCAAGATGTCCAGACAGAATTCATCGGGATACGGCGAACTCAGTCGATGCAAGGCCCGGATAGCCCCAGCAACACCTGTGGCGTAGTCACAGGAAATGCGAAACAGGTTCTCTCCCGGTATCGCCGCTGTGTCATCGTCGCCAAAAACATAGATGTCGGTCAGCCCCTCATAAGGGCGATTGGCCAGATTCAGGTACTTTGCATCTCCTGAATATACATAGGCATCTACCAGAGTGTCTATCAATCCGGCAAGGCCGTAAATAAGACCCGGAAATCCGGAATACTTGCGGTAGAGATCCAAGGCCAGAGATTCAACTACATCCCAGAGACCGTACCTGATGGCGACTTTTATAATGCCTGCGGTACCCTGCTCCACGTAGGGTTCGTAGGTGGTTAGGCCAGTAGGTGCGGCGGCAAACGTGGTGATACCTGCCTCCAGCTCGTTTCCCTTCGACAGGTCGTAGGCCAGTGCCAACTCTCCTATCGCCCTCCACTTAGAATCGCCGGTCACTTGAGACAGCCGGAGGAAGAAAAGCGCCACTCCGGATTGACCATAGCCGAGTCCTACTCGAATGACGCCGTCGTCCTCCCAATAGATTCCGTTCTCCGTACGAACCGCAGATGATTTCAGCTGCAGACCGAGCTCTAAGGCAGTTTCCAGATAGTTCGTGCCTTGCGAGGCAAGAAAGGCTGCCAGATTCGCCATTCCGATGCCGGCTGCTCCGTAGTAGAACGAGATCTGGCCCTTCGGAACTGAACTTCTGTTGGCCATGTCAATGAAGCCAAGCCCGACAGAATCGTAGCCCATGGCCAAATGGGCCCATCCGATTCCCGCCAGCCCCGTCAGCACACCGGGCGCTGTGTTCGCCTCATGAAGACGTCCTGCATCCGAAAAGTGCCGCTCGAGTACTTCATTGGCCACCTCGGCACCGGCGCGTGTGAGTGCGTAGATTACGCCGGACGAACCAAATCCCAAGCTAGTTGCATTTGTGGAGAGAGCAAAGGGGTCACAAGGAAACAGCGTGTACTTCGAATTCAGTCGATAGTTCATCAGAACGAACCTAGACAACCGTTCTATCAAGTGCTCCACTGGCTCAGAAGAAGCCTCGCGCATACCGTACGGCTCATCTATTGAGGCTCCTACCTGTAGCCTTTCTTCGGCCTCGCGAAGATCGATCCGTCCCTGCGCGAGACCACGAATCACATCGAGCACCGGGGTCCCTTCCCAGCCGATATCCTGGACGAGAATGGGAAGGACGTTGTCGAAGAGGTCGTCTCTGACATACGCCATCGCCACGATCGGAAACATGGAGTACATCATGATCGCCGAAACTGCGTACAGGTCATCCTCGATGCTGCTTACCTTTGTCCTGCTCTTCATCTTGCTTCTGAATCCAGGTGTATGGATGTCGTCGGATTCTCCATGAGACGGTCGGAATGCAGCTTCCAGGTCAATCAACCGCACCTCCAGGGATTCCTTCTTAACCAGAATATTTGGGGGTGACAGATCGCCAATAACCATTCCTGCCCTATGCGCCAGATCAACGACTCTGAAGAGATTAATGAAGATCGTTCGATACATCCCATAGAACTTCTCACTGTCTGCCACCGTTGGGCGCACCGTCATCAGCGGCGAGAACTGGAGCATGACCTGCCGCATGTCGAGAGCATCGAAATGCTCCTCAACGAGGTAGAAATTCTCCCAATCCCAGAACGAGTCCAAGACTGCAGGGGCGACTCCCAGCGGACTGAGGATGCTCAGATTCGACATCTCTCTTTTCAGGCGGGTGGTTGCATCTCCGCCATTTTCATAGAGCTCCACATGGGGCCTGGCCTCCTTGATGACGACTTGGCGACCGGTGAGAGTGTCCTTTGACAGGTACACTCCACCAGTGTTCGAGAAGCCCAGCGCGCTCTCGATCAAGTAGCGACCGTTGTTCAAGACCATCTCCCCTGTTTCCTCTTCCTCGGCAGGGAAGGGATCCTGAGCCCACTCAGGAGTCTCGAAGTACGGGGTCCGATGATCAGGGACATGGTCTCCTGACGGTGAAACAAGCATCGGGATCATTCTTCCCATGAAGTCCAGACGGTTCACTTGGATGATGCCGCCGTACCGGTAGTAGATACAGCGGCTGTCTTTGTAGCGCTTGTCGGACAGGATGTAAGATCCGACATTCGCCCCCACCTCTTGGTACATCAGCTCGATGAGTTCTTTGAACTCAGTCTCCGTATGTGGGTAGACCGTAATGAACTTCCCAGATCCACCTCGGGGCCAACGCTTGGATGTCATCATCCTCATCGTGCGGCAGTCGTTGGCGAACTTAAACTCCACATCACGCTGAAGCAGAAGCTCAGCAACACGCTGAAGAATCTGCTTGCAGTTATCTTCGATTGCTGACAAATGGATCTTCCAACCCTGAGCTGGAAGCGACCGCGAGCCAGACCTCGCGAGTGGCAAGACATGGGACCACACTCCGATCCGGCGAATGCCCCAGCCTTGCCCATGCGCCACTAGAAGCTGATCAACAATCGACACTAGCTCATCGCTCGGCCTGTAATGCTCGTAGTTCGGCTCGTAGAAGCGCTCGTCGCTGCTGATGAAGTTGACCTTGTCAACATGCCGCAGCTCGCGCAGCGTAGGTTTTCTGGAAGACATCACGCGCTATCCTTGGAGATGATCGGCCCGCAGTCTCCAACCGAGCACTGGCAGCCGGCATTGTCATGGGAGGGCGCCAGATATCCGGCGCCCTCCTCTAGGTCAACTACTGCAGTTTCTGCTCCTCCGTGGGGCCGCAGCATGAATGGGTCGAACTGGTAGAGCTGTTGCCCATCAGGCTTAACGAGGTATCCAGAGACAGGCGCTGCAGATTCAGTACACGATTCATTCTTTCTCTCCTTAGTGACTCAAGGTAGCGTCACTCTCCTTGGCTCATCGTCCCTGGATGAGCGCGCCCCCTGAGTTGGCACTTACTCACGACAGCTGGCGGATCACACGATCAGCTGACGACTCTTGTGTTAACGCTCTCCTTCCACAGGCGTGGCGCAGCAGCTGTGCTGGGAGCTGGTACAGCTGTTGGCAAGCGCAGACACGGTGCTTTCCACAAGCAGTCTCTGCAAGTTGAGAACTCGATTCAATGAAGGATCCTCTTTCTGATAGGAGATTCGCCGATGAGTCACTCTCGGCCATGTCGCTGGGTCGATAGCGTCGATGATGAATCCCTTGCGGTAGATCGATCAGATTGGTGTGGCAATACATGTGGTGTAGCCGGGACACCTAGGAAGCCGGCGGCGACACGTCATGCAGCAACAGCTATTACAGCCGCGGATCCTCTACGTTGCCATCACAGCAGCTGTGTGTGGAGCTGCTGCAGCTATTGCCCATCAGGCTGACATTGGTATCGAAGGCCAAACGCTGCAGATTCAGTACACGATTCATGACATTCCTCCTTGGTTGACTACGAATTTCCGATCAACCCCAGCCAAAGGTTGGGTAATCGGCGGCACACTGCGCATCTGAATGATCAGACGCGCAGATTGGTACGCGGAGAAGGATGGATAAGACCACCCCGGGGAGAAATGTTCCTGATCCCAGGAGATGGGGCAATTGAGCCTCTGAACTCACTCCATCACTTCTTCGCCATAGAAATTCCTCTCATAATTTTCATCGTGCACCGCCAACGGCAGGGAATGGCAGCACACATCATTGCTCCACATGTACTCACCAGAACCGGAAACTGATCCTTAGAGACTCACAGGCTGAGAACCGATTTCTCAACATGTTGAACGAGCGACTTACTTTCGGCCCGCCAGAGATACTGCATACCAGCGGCATCCAATTGCCAGACGCCGCACCGACATTACTGTCGCAATCTCCCTGATAGGCAGATAAGAACAAGGCATCGAACTTTTGGATTTCTACCGTTCTTCTCCGGATCACGATGGACTCAGTGTTGGATACTCTTCTGTCACCGACATCAATGAAATGACAATTGATTCTTCCTATCGGCGCTCCATTCCTTTCTCGCAGACTTGCAAACACCGTGATGTAAAGGGCTTTGGTCAGATCTTGAATTTCATATTCACCCATCAGCCGCGCATTGGGACATCTCATTTTCAGCCATATGCGTCACTTTGGCGGGAACAACTGTTGACGATTAGCGCTACTCGCCTTTTGGTCACGTGGACCCGTTTCTATGAGGCAACGCTTTGGAGCCGGAACTTGGAATTCCCCGAATCCATGATGTTCCATCAACCAAAGAAGATTCGCCTGTGCGTTCGTACACGATGATTCGGGCTTGCCCGGGACCCGACTACTGACTCCAACTTCCCACATCTCGATCAACGCCTACTTCAATGTCCAAAGTGACGGGCGTCGCTGCGTTGCCCATCACAACTTTCATTCAACGTTAGGGCATTTCCTAGCCGCGTCTGATGCAGTCCCCGATGGCTGACCGCCGATTGCTGTTGCACTATTCAATGTCTTTAAACGGGAAACCACACATGGGCCTGGCGCTGGTCTACAGCCGTGCCCGCGCCGGGGTCGATGCCCCGCTGGTGCGGGTGGAGGTGCATCTCTCTGGCGGCCTGCCTGTCACGCAGATCGTGGGACTGGCCGAGACCAGCGTGCGTGAGTCCCGCGAGCGCGTGCGCGCCGCCCTGCTCTGCGCGCGCTTCGACTTTCCACAGCGGCGCATCACGCTGAACCTCGCACCCGCCGACTTGCCCAAGGAAGGCGGCCGCTACGACCTAGCCATCGCGCTGGGCATTCTGGCGGCCAGCGGCCAGGTCGATCCGCAGTCGCTGCTGCAGTACGAATTCCTGGGCGAGCTTGGCCTGACCGGTGAACTGCGGCCGGTGGCCGGCGCGCTGCCGGCGGCGATTGCGGCGGCCGAAGCCGGACGCATCCTGGTGGTGCCGCCGGGCAATGCCGCAGAAGCTGCTCTGGCCGAGCACGCCGATGTGCGGGTGGCCCGTACCCTGCTGGAGTGCTGCGCCGGATTGGGCAATCCGCGCCTGCTGCCGCCCGTGGAACGCGTGGACACGACGCCATTGCCGCTGCCGGATCTGGCCGACGTGCGCGGGCAGGCGCATGCGCGGCGTGCATTGGAAGTGGCCGCAGCGGGTGGGCATCATCTGTTCCATTTGGAAGCCATTACACCCCTTGTTGAAAAGCAGCAAATTGGAGAATTTGCAGCGTTGCTCACTCGGCTCTAAATATTCGTTGTGGCAGTTCCGCCACCCGCTGCTGAGGCTAGACCCGCAGTCAGGCCCCCCCCCCAATAAAGGGAAGAAGCATCCAAAATTTGTAGACGAACATGACGCACAAAGAAACAATTTCAAACTATTCGAGGTATCGCGGAATACTGCAGGTTGAACCTGCACCATGGAACACGGCAGAGCCCAAGAAGAAGAATTCTTGCGTGGAGGGGTGGAGGCAGTTCCTATCCGAACTCAGCAAAGACTCATACCTGTGGACCTTGTCATTCATGCGTCCCTATTCCGACTCCCAATGCATCAAGGCTCTTTGGGAAGCAACGAAGTACATCAACAGAGAGATGTGGGGACCTAGATGGTCGAAGAAGAGGGCTGGCATGCATGCTACGGTCGTCGCGGAAAGGCACCAACTCAGCCAGGAACTGAGAGGCAGGCTACATTTCCACGTGCTGGTGCACGACTTGGAGGATGTATGCGAGGAACGTCTTAGGTCCGCAGTGATTCGCACAGCAGAATGGCTTCGTGACGAACACGGACAGACGATGTCTGCGGCGGAGAGAACGGATGTCCGAAAGGTGACCGACAGCGACGGTCTTGCGTCCTATTTGGCTAAGGACATTGGCTCATGGCCGAACGAGCGGGGTAACAGCGTGTTCTTCATTCGCCCGTCGGGCCTCGAAGGTGTCGTAGTCGAGAACATGACGTCAAAGCAGCTTCAGCGCCTTCACTAAGCCCAAGATTGCTCGCCTGTCCTAGACTGCTGCTGTCAGCAGTCTTCTGAGCGCATCAAGCCTACCCTTCAGCATTTGGCCCTCATTTGGATGAAGTCGTTGCAGGCGAGCAACTTGCCCCGCCACACTGCTCAGGCGCCTCAGCAGCTCATCTGAAGGCCCGGCTAGTGCCATCCGTTCCAGGCCATGCACAGCCCCCCGTATCGCGTGTCGTTCCTTTTTCGTAAGGGCGACTCGGGTATTAGTCTGAAGCTTTGTCACTAGAACAGGGCCATTAGCCCACTGAATCTGCTGCTTTGCTCTTTTGGGGCGATATCCGTTCCGCCCCATCATCGTATAGACGCGAGATATGCAAGCAGCAAGCTCCTGTCTACTGAGCTGATTCACGGACGACACCGATACGTCGTCAACATATCGGGAATAGCGAATGCCCTCACGAAGCAGCTCCTCATACAAAGCATGCTCTTCGCGCCAAAAGGCCAGATTTGCGAGATGGGAACTCGTTACGGCACCCTCAGGCAATGCCCCGTTCAGCGTAGTCAGCTGAGTCAGCAGTTCGCTCACCTCAGTAGAGAAGCCGAAGAATCCTCGCCAGATGCCAAGCACGGCCGGTGAACTGGTGGCCGGAAAGAAGCCGGCTACGTCCTCACACACGACCACCGACGCTCCAACGTGCAGACGAGCATTTGCAACTGCGTCCTTCCCTTTGAGACTTCCGGTGAGGTAGTCCGGGAACCTGACTTGGTCCAGAATCCGCTCTTTAATCCGGACTTGGACACCTTTCAGCTTCACCCTGGCGTCGACAGGACGTCTCACAGAGCCATCAGCTTTTACGATTGGCTTTGCCAATCTGTAGCTATTGTCGGCATCTTTGGCTATCTGCAGTAGTTTGTCGGCTGGCACGCCGAGCGTGCGAGACAGCGCCGCGAGGCTTTGGATGCTCCCATGAAGGTAGCTAGGGGGGGGCACTCGGCTCATTCAGCAGGTCCAATGCCACCATGGCCAACTGACCGGCCAGCTCGGCATTGAGACCAGCAAGCTCGCCCTTCTCGGCACCCAAGAAGAACAGAATCTCTGTCGGGATACCCAACGCACTGGCTATAGAAGACACAGTAGATAGCGTGGGGTCTCTCTTGGAGTTCTCCAGAAGCGACAGATATGAAACCGAACATCCTGCGCGCTGCGCCAGTTCCGCTTGGCTTAGCTGACGACGAATGCGACACATGCGTATCGCGCTCCCGATGTTCATAAGAGGAACCTCCAGAAAACATGAAAGGCTTGTTGTGCATCGCCTATTCCTTCACTTCATCAGTTCGGACACGTTCGTCAACAACCGAACTAAGTCCGCGATTAGCGTAAGAACCCGAAAGCCCAATGTCTCCTTGGCCTTCAATTTCTCGATGTCGTTGCTCTTTTCAAGCAGGGCAATGACAGCGTCAATTTCCGCGATAACACTTGTATCGAGTTGGCCTTGATGAGCGTCACGAATACGTTTGAGTACTGCAACGCTGTTCTCTGTCGTGCGAGCGTCCAATGGACTCTCCTTCAATCCGGGCGACATTGCCCGTGCCCATAGCAAGAAGCCGGAAGGGGCCAACCCGATACAACAAGCCAATCACCATTAAACGCTCTGTAACGTGCCCACCAACTTGCACATCACTTCGTACGACGAATCGGGCCTAGGCTCGAGACGTGTGCACAGCGCATAGCTCCATGAATGGACATGAAGCGTTCTCACTTCATCGAGAACCGATTAGCTAGCTCTTGCTTTCAGCGAACAGAAGGAGGAACTCATACCACCGAGAACATCAACCGAGCGATGTCACTCGGCCTAGGACCCAAGATAGGGGCTCAGAAGGGTCCTGTCAATATTTTTTGACTGTCAGTCAATACGCACAGCTGGGCGGGCTAGCGATAGCCAGTCTGGCGAAGCACGTCAACCAACGATAGGCATCCAATGCCGAAGTGGGCGCAAGCATTGGGAATCTTAGGCTTTGAAGCCTTCCCCATCGTTTCGTAGGTGACGACGCTTCTCCCCGCCGAAAGAGCGTATGCGACCACCCACGGGTCCGCACCGGACCTGTCTCGCTCATGGTCTGCCAAGTTCGGGAAAGCGATGAGAACATCCCTCAGTGCGGTCTGCACATCTGCGCTGGCAGGTACAAACAGCTTTTCCTGACTTTTCGTCCAAGCCGATAGCTCGTCTTCCTGTCGGTGGAGTTCATGCCTGACTTCGTCAATAGCAGCCACGTGCCCCTGGTCGACCAGGTTCTCCAGCCACCCCCAAATGGGCTGGAACAGGTCCGGGGGATATCGGCGAGTCCAAGGCTCTATGAGTGCACTCGTATCAAAGCTATAGCTCATCGAAGTGTCTCCGGCATCCCTACCTCCGCCTGAATTTTCGGCAGATGCAAAAGCTTGGTCCCTAACATGCGAGAGAGTTCAGTCCCTGTAATGAGCTCACGCTGGTACGCATCAACCACCAAGCGGGTGAATACTCTCCCGTTGTGATTCACCACACGCCGGAAGTACTCAACGAACCCTCCGTCGTCGCTCGAGGCCCCTTCCATTGCCCGCTGTTGTTGAGCTCGCCAATGTCCATAGAAGTCAGGGGATGCGGCACGCCCAATCACTAGACGACGAAGCACAACCTCTGAAGAGGTACCGAACTGCCTTGATAGTTCAATTAAGGAGGAATCATCCCACTCACCTTCTGCGTTCCGCCGCGGTCCCTCAACGACGGTCCGTGAGCTTAGGAGCGCATCCATGGGCACCAATGCGGCGCCGGCAATGTGGTTGCAGAAGACCTCAATGCTCTCCTTCAAGGGCGAACGCGTTCCAGTTCCATCCACAAGGTCACAGAGACTGTCTTGTCCCAGTGCAAGGTGGCCGAGCTCATGAAGCAGGGTAAAGGTGCGACCTGCCGGTGCATCACCCCCGTTGACAATGACGACTGGCAGCGGGAAAGACGCCAACGCGCATCCCCTCATCACGCTCACCGGAATACCGGAGGCTTGCATGATGAGAACACCCACTCGTTCAATCGCCTCCCGCCAAGTCTTCAACGCCGTGTACTTGTCGCGCCAAAGTCGGTTGCCGGGAGCCGGGACATCCAGCCAGCGCCTGAGCTTGGAACCAACGACTTCAGGGTCATCCTTAAGAGATGCCCTAAAGGTGAACTCAGGCAATGGGACCTCAAGCTCCTCAGCCAAGTCCAACGCATCCTGACGCTTAAGCTCGGCCAGTCGGAGCTCTAGCTCCAATGCGACCCCCATTCCCGATTCACTAGCCTCCGGAAGAGTTCTGAAGTCGACTTGTCGCCGTCCTTTCTCGGGCGGAGGCTCAGGAAGGAAGAAAGTTGCTGTTGGCCTTTTCAGCCTGTCCGCGATGTCGCGCAGCTGAGCCATGGACGGCTGCTCGATTCCTTCTTCCCAAGCCAATACACGCTCTTCCGCTTGACCAATAGCTCCCGCCAAGCCGGAGACGGTCAATCCAGCCGCTTCTCTGGCCCAAGTCAGCAACGCGGGAGTAACGAGTGCAGGTGGCGTTCTCATGTGTGCAGCATAGCCTTCCATGGCGGCGTGGAGTTCTCAATTTGTATACCTCATGGGACTACCGAACCACCGTTCCACAACTCATCCCAAAATGATATTCTCACAACCTCTAAGAGTTTCTGGACAACCAAGATGGAAGTCGTCGGCTACGCACGTGTCAGCTCAGCAGGCCAGTCTCTAGACGTGCAACTGGAGAAACTTTCGAATGCAGGATGCACCAGGGTCTACCAAGAGAAGCGCTCAGGACGCCAAGCCGAAAATCGCCCTGCACTTCAAGACGCCCTTGACTATGTGCGAGATGGCGATGTCCTAGTCGTTTCCCGCCTCGACCGCATCGCGCGTTCCGTACTGGACCTCGCCAGAATAGCTGACCACCTTAAGCACAAGAACGTCAGCCTCCGCGTCCTCGACCAGGGTTTGGATACAAACTCCTCTGAGGGCAAGTTGATGTTCAATCTCTTGGGGGCGTTTGCAGAGTTCGAGGCCGACATCCGCGCCGAACGCCAACGTGATGGCATTGCTCTCGCTCAAAAGAACGGAACCAAATTCGGACGCAAGAAGGCGCTCACTGAAGCCCAAGAGGCACGCATTAGGAAGATGCGACTGGAAGAAGGCTTCAGCATTGAACAATTGGCTGAGAGATTTGCAATTGGTCGAAGTAGCGTCTATCGAGCCTTGCAAGCTGCTCGCGAACAAGAGACCTAGCTCTTCTTAGTCCATCCCGGGACGGTGGCCGACCACACCCTGAACTCAGCGGACACGTCGTAGATGTCTTGGAAGAACTCAGCCACTACCCTGAGCGACTCAATCATATGATGAGTTAGAAGCGACATAGCCTGGTCTTCCCCGCCCGCGTACGAAACGAGCTGGGCTAGTGAAAGCTCACTGGTTCTGTCCGACTCGGAGTGGAAGAAGTCGTCATTGAACCATGCCCTCACCACGGCAGACGTGTTCAAGTTCGCGCCATCAACAGCCATCGACATCCTGCCCTCGAAAGCACTGTTCTCCCACCGCAGGCGATGTTGTCTCAAGCAAGGCCGCAAGTTCTCCACCGCCCCAAGCGAACGCAGCGAAAGAAGTTTGGTGAAGCAGAGAGGGTCTTTCTCAAGAAAGAAAGGCCGCATCTCCATGGCAAGCACCTTGACGTCAGAGTGCCTAGGCTTTCTCGAGGCCAATAGTTGCCCATTATTGAATGCTAGGCCAATGTCACCGATGGTCTGGCGCGCCTCGATAGAGCGCGTGAAACGCAGGAAGGCACGCTTCAGCCGACTGAAATCATCATCAGTCAGGGCAACTTGGCAGTCCACAGGTGCCACTAGGCGGGGGTGGGGCGGCAGCGCCTCTCCCGTCAGAGTACGAATGTAGTTGCCATGCTCATCGACGCAACGAATCTGAATCTTCACTCGGACTCCTCTATGCAGACGATGAGGGCTTCCCTGCACGACCGGCCCGCAACTCAGCAGCCAACTTTCGTTGCTCGGCTGGTGATAGCGTCGCAGCAAGAAGGATGATGTCACCTAGTACTTCGGTGTCAGCAAGAAGGTAAGCAAGTGGCACCCCCAACTCCTTCGCCAACCTACCAGCGGTCGCGAAATCTGGCTCAGAAGTTCCCAGCTCGTACCTTGTCACCCTACTGGACACGACATCCTCCGCCAACCCAATCCGCCGCCCAAGCTCTCGCTGCGAGATGCCCAATGCCAAGCGCGCGTCCTTCAAGCGCTTGGTGAACAGACTGCGAAGTTTTGGGAGCGCCATAAGCCGAGACGGAGCCATCCTGTAGCGGTCTACAGGATGGCCATCTCGAGCACTGCCGTATGCTACATTATCTGTAGCACGATGCCCGCTGGAGCATTGTTAGTTCTTGCGAGAACGGGCAACTGATAAGTCGCCGAAACCCTTGCAGGACAGGCATTCCCAGGGTTCTTGTGCTTGCTAAGGTGCATGTGTTTTAAGCAGCCAGAGCTACCGTGACTGGAGCGAGCTATCACTCAATGCGAGAGCCCCGCTCCGGACACGTAAGGACCCAAACTGGCGAGCTACCGGAAGTCTCACCGTCTCTTTCCTAGTCCAGCCATCAACAAGGATGCTTTCCAGCGATGAACCAACCTCTGAACCGTTCGGCCCCTGGGCAACCGAAGCGCATATCAATTGGCATTGCCATTCTGTCCGCTGCTCTCGTCAACGTAACAGCCTGCGCGCGTGACTCAGGGTCACATTCCCTCGATGAGATTGCCGCCGATTTGCCCAGCTACCTCGCACGCTACCCCGGAGTTCAACGAGGGCAGACGAGCTCCTGCATCGAGTTAAAGGTCGACTTAGTGCATGCCGTCAGGAACGGAAGTATCGATGCATCCGGCGGGCTCATTGACCGCACGACTGACCCTAGCCGACTGAGAAATGGTCAAGTCATCTACTTTGAAGGGCTCGCCAAGAATGTAATCGTCCCAATCAAGACTGCCAACGAGACTCTGTTCTCAGGGACCTTACAGACCGCTAGCTCAACAGATGGCCTACTCTTCCGTTCGTCGGGGCAAGCAACCAATGCAAGAGTGAATGAGGGCTCTCTGATGAAGGGCGGGGCTTCTTCCCCGATGATGGACAATAGAGGCGCTTACGTCTGTGGGTTTGGCGTGGCAGTCGTCGGTGGTCGCTTGAATGGAATTGCGGTTACGGATGCCATTGAGTTCACGCCACGATGAGTGCGAGGTCCAAACAAGTTTGGCTTTTCGTCGACTTGTGACCGAAGTACCTACCGGCCATTAGGCCCTTAAGGCAGAGAGTCGAGCTCTCTGCCTTATCGAGTAGACCTAGGCAGCGGGGGGCAGGTCCGCGATGTGGGCACTGTTCCTGCCTATTGGCAACACCATTCTTCGCCGACCATCCTTGAATGTGAGGAAGAGCTTGGGAGAATTGTTACCGTCCTTCGTAACAGTTGGTTCCCCTTTACCCACAGCCATGACGTCAATCCGACTCAGAAGGCGCGAGATGTGCTGCCTAAGCCTGACCCGGAGAAGATAGAGTTGCTGCGTCTGCGCTGACGCCATCTCGTCGTACAGGCGCAATAAGTTCTGAGCAAATGTGCCGGGGTCGTCAACGGTCATTCCAAGAGCCGCATCTTCCGTTTGGAGCTCTTCGGCGCGTTTCCTCTGCTCATCCGCCACCCCTTCCAGTGTAGCAATCACATTGACAAGGGTCCTAATGTTGGTGGGGGCCTGCAAAACAAGCTCCTCGGATAGACTCGCGAGTCGCCGTTCTGACTCGGCCAGCTCCAACGAAACTCGCGCGAGTTCAGTACGGATTTGCTGCCGACGCTGGTTGGTGTCCACACCAGCGAGCACAGCTGCCAAATCAAGCTGCCGCAGGGCGTAGAGAACGTACATCTCCACGTCAGCGTAGTTCCACGACCTGTATTTGCAATCCTTGCCACGGCGCCCCTTGGAGCATACAAGGTAGCGCCCGCCCTTGCGTCCGGGTCCCTTGTTCGCCATGGACATTGGAGCGCTGCACCAGTGGCAGTACACAAATCCAGTGAACAAGTTCGTCAGCGTCTCCCCCTGCCGACCAACGAGTGAAGCAATCGGAGCGTACTGCCTCGCGTTCACTCGCAGGAAGAGGTCTTCGTCAAGCACCTTCGGGTAGTAGTCCGGCACCTCGTCGCCGTCAGGTACTCGCTTCTTTACACCCGTCGCCGAGTCGTAATACATGCGATGGGGCTGATAGAAGCCTATGAGGGAGCGATTACGAAGAATCTTTGAGACGGATGAGTTTTGCCAGCCCTCATCAGGATTTCGGAAGCTGACAAAGCCGTTGGTGTTGAGGTACTTCACGATGCGTCCGCGCCCAAGACCGGCATCGGCCAACTCGTATATTTTTCTGACTGCGTCGACGCGTTCCGGGATGGGTTTGAACGAGCTAGTCGCTTCATCGAACTTCAGCCATTCCGGGGCTCTGCGACTAACGGGCTTGTTCGCAGCATTCCTACGCTTCGCCTGCCACGCTGCCTTCACTCGCCTGGACTTCGTTTCAGACTCTTCATTGGCGCGATGCATGACACTCAGCGCCATGACCAGCGGCGCGAGCCCCGACTCCTTATCCAGCACCTGCGCCCCGTCATCATTAAGCGGGACAATCCTGATGCCTTTGTCAATCAGAGACACCAGCAAAGACAGTGCATCCATCACCTTCTGGCGAGAGAGCCTGTCCAGCGACTCAACCAAGAGGTACGAGCCCTTTGGCACTCGGCCAGCGTCTACCTCTGCAATGAACTTCCCCAAGCCGTTGCGCAGGTTGGCGCCTCGATAACTGGAGACGCCCAAGTCTTGGAATGCACTGCTCTCCGTGAGCGTCAAGTTCTTCTCGCGTACAAACGCATCGATAGCTGCTTGCTGTCTTTCCAAGCTATGCCCGTCACTTTGTTCGGGCGTAGAGAAGCGGATGTACGTGTAGGCCAATGTCATGGGGTGTAATGTGCCACACATCGCTTGTTGATCGGCAGCCCTGGCTGCGGCAAGACACTGCTGGCCTCGCGCCTGCCCAGCCTGTTGCCGGATACCGAAGAGACTGAGGCGCTGCAGCTGGCCGCGATTGCATCGGTGAGTGGCGAAGGACTGGACCCACGACGGTGGCGGCAGCGACCCTTTCGGGCACCGCATCACAGTGCCAGTGCGGCGGCGCTGGTAGGTGGGGGCAACCCGCCCTGCCCCGGTGAGATATCACTGGCCCACCATGGAGTCCTCTTCCTTGATGAGCTTCCAGAGTGGAACCGCAGCGCGCTGGAGACCCTGCGCGAGCCGCTGGAGTCCGGCCACATCCGCATCGCCCGTGCGGCACGCAGCGTGCAGTACCCCGCGCGATTCCAACTGGTGGCTGCGATGAATCCCTGCCCATGTGGCTGGGCCGGCGACCGCAGCAATCGCTGCCTGTGCAGTGACGAGCGCATCAACCGCTATCGCGCGCGGGTATCCGGCCCGTTGCTGGACCGTATCGACCTGCATATCAGCGTGGCGCGCATGGACGCGGTGGAGCTGCGGGAGAGTACGCCGCTGGGTGAGCCCAGTGCTGCGGTACGTGCACGGGTGGAAGCCGCGCATGCCCGGCAGCAGGCGCGTGGCGGGCTCAATGCCCATCTGCCACCGGCGGCGCTGCGTGCCTGTACGAAACTGAGCGAGGGCGATCAGGATCTTTTGGAGCAGGCGATTGAGCGCCTGCAGCTTTCTGCGCGGGCGATGCACCGGATTCTGCGGGTGGCGCGCACGATTGCGGATCTGGCGGGTTGCGAGGTGATCCAGACGGCGCATCTGGCTGAAGCGATCGGATACCGGCAGCTGGACCGGGGAAAGCCTTAGAAGCACCGGTTGGAGAGGACGTTGGTAGAGTCGACTGTTAGTCGACTCGCGCGCGAAGCGCGGTTTTCTGAGGAGCCGATGAGTAGAGCAGTCGACTGACAGTCGACTCTACCAAGAGCAGGTCATGGCAGCGGATGGGTCAATGCCAGAGCAGGTCACGGCAGCGGGCAACCAAAGCGGGTCATGGTCGCCCGGCGACGCCAAGGGCGTCTCCCCGCACATCACGCCGCGGAATCCACGCGCCCACGCTTCGCCAGCAACGCCACCCGACGGCTGACCAGCGCGTGCAGCTCCGCCAGCTCCGACGCCCGGTCAGCCGTCATGTTCCCGCCGAACAACACCCGCGACAACGCCGCCTCGTCGCTGTCGTGCGGGTGCTGCCACCGGTCCCGGTACACCTTCTGGCACACCAGCCAGGCCAGCCGCAGCCCCCCACCGGGCAACGGGCGGACCACACGCTCGTAGACGTGCCAGAACTGGTACTCGGCCTGCAGGTCGATCACAGGCGCCACGGACAGCGCCTGCCGGGGCCGTCCATGACTCCGTATGCCGAACAACGGTGATCGCGGGTTGTACTGAGCCATGCCGACAGCATGACCCAGCAACATTGTGGGAACCTTGCGTCGCCGCCAGAAAATCCCTGTTGATTGCGCAAGGCGGGTTTGTGGACGGATCTGGGCACCTGCCTGGGGACCGCCAGGTGCATCCACGCATGGCGTGGATCTACTTAGAACGCCATCGAGGTACTGAACATCAGCTGCCGGGGGGCGCTGCGCTGCAGGGTCTGGTAATCCCCCGAGAACGACGAGCCGGCGATGGTGGCGGTGCCGATGTTGTGGCGGTTGAACAGATTGCTCACGTCCAGCCGCAGCTCCAGGCCCGGCACGGCGCTGTCCGCACCGAGGCGGTAGGCGGCATAGGTGTTGACCTGCCAGAAGGTCGGCACGCGGATGTCGTTCTCGTAAGTGAAGGGCTGGCGCAGGTAGGAGGTGCTGGTGGCACCGAAGCGCCAGTCACCGAAGTGGGCGGACAGGTCGCTGACCAGCGAGATCTGCGGGTAGCCCGGCTGGGCGTTGCCCTTGATCGGGTACACCGTGTCGCCCACCACGAAATCGCTGTCGTAGTACGAACGGGCCACGGCCACGCCCTGGTAGAACTGCAGGTGGTCGGTCAGGTCGGCGGTGATGCCGAGGTCGGCGCCGATCACGTGCATCTTCGGCATCAGCCGCACCGTGTTGATCTGCGCGAACTGGGTACCAATGGCCGCCGACAGCAGGCGGTTGCGGATGTCGTTGTAGAACACGTCACCGGTGATCGTCAGCCGGTCGAAGCGATGCGACGCGCCGACGGTCAGATTCCAGTTCTTCTCCGGGCGCAGCGTGCCGGCCACGCGGTCGAACTCTTCCTGGTCGGTGATGGTCCACGCGGAGGCGGTGTAGCCGATGTTGCCGCGCTGCGCCACGCGATAGCCGTTCATGGTATTGGCCAAGTCGATGAAGGCGTCGGTGGATTCGGTCGGGCTCCAGAACAGCGAGACGTGCGGCAGGAAGTTGCTCTTCGCGCGCAGCGTGCCGTTCACCGGGCGATCCTTGGCATCACCCAGGCCGCCACCGCTGGTGCGGAAGTCCACGGCCTTGAAGCCGACACCCAGCTTCAGCGTGTCGTTCAACACGATGTCGTCCTGCAGGTAGAACTGGCGCGAGCGGGTCACCCAGCTCGATGCGTTGTCGGTCTTGAACGCAGGTCCGTACACATCGAACGGACCGGTGGCCTTCAGCGGCGGGCCCTCGCCAAGCAGCGGCTGCTGGTACCACTCGGTCTTGGCCGCGGCCTTGCTCTTCTCCTGCCAGAAACCGGCGGTGAAGGTGTGCGCGCCGGTCTCGAACTGCAGGTTGACCATGCCACCCAGCCGATTCACACGCGGCGTCTGCACCTGTTCGGAGAACGGTGCGCCGTTGGGCGACGGCACGGTCGGGTCGGTCAGCGTGGCCTGGGTGTGGCTGTTGGCGTTGTACAACTGCACGTTGCCGCTCAGCGCCGGGTTGATCTGGAAGCGATGGTTGATCGAGGACACGCGATCGCGGGTGATCTGGCCGGTGTCGTACGGGATCAGTTCGGACAGCTCACCGCAGGTGTAGGCGCCGCAGGACTTGTCCGCATTCTCCGGCGAGGCTACGTACCAGGCCCACGCGTAGTCCGGATAGAAGATGTCGGCCTTCCAGCCCAGCTTGCGGATCATGTCGAAGGAGATGTTGTTGTAGCCCCAGACCTTGGCCTTGCTGTCGGACAGGAACACGGTGAAGTCACCCCAGGCGACATCCTGCTGCAGCTTCAGGTCGCCGCGCAGGAAGTTCTGGGTGCCCTCGCCCTGGTACTTGTCTGCAGACACACGCTGCAGGTCGACCAGCACTTTCGGGCCATGCTCGCCGAGCTGGCCACTCTGCCCGGACACGGTGGTGACCAACGTGTTGTTGCTGCCCACGCCCTGCTTCACGCGCAGGCTGGGCGTGTCCTGCAGCTCGCGCAGGCGGTATTCCAGGCTGCCGCCGTTGACGCTGCTGGAGAACACGCTGACCGGTGCGCCACCGGGGCTGACCGTGATCGCGCCGATGCCATCGGGCACGCCCACGTTCACCACGCTGGTGCCGGTGAGCGAGAGGAAGCCGTTGTCGTTCAGTGGCACGCCTTCGAAGGTGATGCCCATTTCATTCATGCGGAAGCCGCGCACGAACAGGCTGGTGGCCGAGATATCCAGGCCAAGCCCATCGGTGGCGGTGTAGCTGGCGCCCGGTACCTGCTTCAGCATGGCCAGGCCATTGTTGCCGGTGACCATCGCGTCGAGGTCTTCAGCCTTGATGATGTAGCGGTTGGGGCCGACCACCTGGGTAGGCGCAACGGCCGCGCCGCGTGGCGTGGCGATGACCTGCAGCGCGTTCAAGGTGGTGGGGGTGTCATGTGTGGCATCGTGCGTTTCTGCGGCGTACGCAGGTGCGGTGATGGCCGTGATGATGGCCAGAGCGAGGCGCGTCGTGGGTGGGGTGTTCATGGGCAGATCCAGGTGCAGGGAAAGAGCGGCGCAGGCGCACGCCCAGCACGTTGCAGCACCGGTGTCGGCGCCCTGGCTGGCGGTGCGATTGCGTTGAGGGAGTGACGGCGCGGTGCGCGCCGGTCAGCAGACGAGGACGATCATCTGCCGTGGGATTCGATGGGGTGATTTCGACGTGCGAAATTCTTGCATCGCACTGCCGCATTCGCCATTGCGCGGTGGTACAGCGCGGATGGCGATGGGGATGGGGGGGTTATACGTGGGTATAGCCTGGGTCGGCGCATACGGTGTGCGTGCGCCAACCAAGGTTGGCACCTACCAGGGCGTAGGAACGCGCTGTTACTGCAGGACGAAACGCTCAATGGCGCGCGCCACGCCTTCGTCGGCGTTGCTGGTGGTCTCGAACCGCGCCACCGCCTTCACCGCGTCGATGGCATTGCCCATCGCCACACTGGTACCGGCGTACTGCAGCATGGTCAGGTCATTCTCCTGGTCACCGATGGCCATCACGTTGGCGCGGTCGATGCCCAGGTGCTCGGCCAGCTTCTGCAGGCTCGGGCCCTTGCCGGCGCGGTGGTCGAACACTTCCAGGAAGAACGGTGCGCTCTTCAGCACCGCGAAGCGCTCGGTCAGTTCGCTGGGCAGGCGCGCGATGGCGGCATCCAGCACGTCGGGCGCGTCGATCATCATCAGCTTGATGAAGGACATCGACGGGTCCATGTCTTCCACGCGGCGATAGGACAGCGGCATCCGCGAGAGATGCGAGTCGGCCACGGTGTAGTAGCTGATGTCCTGGTTGGGCGTATACATGCGCCGGCTGTCCAGCGCCTGGAAGTGCACACCCAGGTCTCGGGCCACCTGCTCGCAGAACAGGAAGTCGTCGAAGCTGAGCGGATACTCGACCACGGTTTCGCGCGTGCCGATGCGCTGCACCAGGCCACCATTGCAGGCGATGCAGTAGTCGTCGTCGCCTGTGATGCCCAGCTCGTGCAGGAACGGTGCCAGGCCCGGAACCGGGCGGCCACTGGTCAGCACGATGTGCACGCCCAGCGCGCGCGCCTGCGCGATCGCCTGCTTGGCCCGCGCGGTGAGGGTGTGGCTGGGGTCCAGCAGGGTGCCATCCATGTCGATGGCGACCAGTTCGATGGTCGATTGCCTGCGGCCCATGTCCATTGCGTTCAACTCGTGCGGGGCACGCCAGTTTACCCCCTCATGCCCGGTTCACCTCTTTGCCCACGTTGGCCGGGATACTTCGGGAGCCTGTGCGTCCCCCACCGCAGGACGGCCCATTGACCGCCCTTCCCTGGAGAACCTTGCGACGCATGACCTACCGTGCCCCCCAAACCAATGACAGCGCGCCCCTGGCCGAGCAGATCGAGCAGATGATCGACGAATTGCCCGGTGAGCAGGTCAGTATCGGCACCCTGCTCAGCGCGCTGGGCGATGAAGGCCTGCTGCTGATCGTGATCCTGCTCTCGGCCATCTTCATCATTCCGGTGTCGATTCCCGGGCTGAGTACGGTGTTTGGTGCCTCGATCCTGCTGATCGGCCTGAGCCGCGTACGCAACCGCCCGCTGTGGGTGCCGCAGAAGCTGGCACGCCGCGAGATCGCCACCGACAAGCTGAAGGCCAACCTGGGCCGTGCGCTGAAGTGGGTGCACCGCATGGAGCGCCTGTCGCGGCCGATGCGGCTGGCGGTGATGGTGCGCTCGAAGAAGATGATGCGCCTGAACAACCTGATGCTGGTGTTCGCGACCCTGCTGCTGATGGCGCCGGCCGGGCCGATTCCGTTCAGCAATACCTTGCCGGCGCTGGCGCTGATGTCGTTTGCGATTGGCTTCATCCAGCGCGATGGTGCGGCGGTGGCCGCTGGTTATGGTTTCGTGGTGGCTACGGTGGTGTATTTCGGCGTGCTGCTGGGTGGCGTGGGGTTTGCTGCCGAGTCGGTGTTCAGCGGGCTGCGCGCGGCACCTTCGGAAGTGTAGAGCCGGGCCCAGGCTCGGCGGCTTATGGCTTTTTGTAGAGTCGAGGGGGGGTCGCCGGGGGGGGGGGAAATAGCTGGGGGGGGGGGGGGGGGGACGACGG
>NZ_JBDJKU010000033.1:0-49686 GCF_039673015.1 Stenotrophomonas sp. TWI1409 | reverse complement strand
CCCCCGTGGGGGGTGCCCGACACCCGGGCGCCACCTCCCATTTGCCTCTCCGGTTGGGTGCCCCCGGTTGGGCGGCACACCTCAGATCGGGTTCTTGTCCAGGAACGCGCGGATTTCCGGCACCAGCACTTCGTGCTTGTCTTCCAGCACGTAGTGGCCGGCGTCCTCGAACGCATGTACCTGGGCCTGCGGCAGCGCGGCCTGGAAGCCCTTCAGGAAGTGGTGGTCGAACACGAAGTCGCGCAGGCCCCAGCCGAGGAAGGCCGGCCGGTCGGCGAACGACGGCAGCGCCTTGCCGGCATGCTCCAGCAGCGACCACGCCTTGTCGGCCGGCGACAGCGGGATGTCCTGCATGAAGCGGATGGTGCTGATGCGGTTGGCCCAGCTGTTGTACGGCGACACGTAGGCGCGGCGCACGTCGGCCGGCATCTTCCGCTCCACGCCCAGCCACGAGGCACCGGAGGAGAACGCGTTGAAGGTGCGGATGATCCACTCGCCGATCTTCCAGTGGCGGCCCAGCGCGATCTGCCACGGCATCTTCTTCGCCGCCGGCATCGGGAATGCAGCGGTATTGAGCACCACCAGGCGCTTGACCTGGTCGTGGTGCGACAGCGCCCAGCCGAAACCGATCATGCCGCCCCAGTCGTGCACCGCCAGGGTCACCGGGCCGGTTATGCCCAGATGCTTGAGCAGCGCATCGAGGTCGTCAACGCGCGACTGCAGCGTGTACTCGTAGCGGCTGTCATCGGGCTTGTCCGACAGGCCCATGCCGATGTGGTCCGGCACGATGCAGCGGTACGTGTCCGACAGGCCGGCGACCAGCGTGCGCCAGTAATAGCTCCACGACGGGTTGCCGTGCACCATCACCACCACTTCGCCATCGCGCGGGCCTTCGTCGAGATAGTTCATCGACAGGCCGGGGCGTACCTCGAAGCGCTGCGGGTGGGCGGGGTAACCGGGAAGCTGGGACATCGGATCGCACCTGTAGAAAGGGCCGGTAGAACCGGCCCTTGGACACTTGGAAGATCATCGCTGTCCGTCGCGAGCGATTGGCGAGGCAATCGCGCAGCAGGTCAGCGGTGACTTTGTTACCAGACCACTTCAGCCATCGAGCAGTTCAGGCCCGAGCCAATGCCCAGAAGCGCGATGCGATCGCCCTTCTTCAGCTTGCCCAGCTGCTTGAGCTTGCTCAGCACGATCGGCACCGAGGCCGGGCCGATGTTGCCGTGCTCGCCGAAGATGGTCATGACCTTCTTCGGGTCGATGCCGAAGTTCTTGATGAACGCGGCGGTGTGCGGCTGGCTGACCTGGTGGATCACGAACTGGTCCAGTTCTTCCACAGCCCAGCCGAGTGCGATCTTGGCGGCGCTGAAGGTCTTCTGCGCCAGCTTGATGCCTTCGATCAGCAGCAGGCGGGTGTCGGTGACCATCCGGTCCAGGTTGCCCAGGCACAGCTGGTTCCACTCGGTGGCCGAACGGGTGACACCGCCCTTGTAGCGCGGCGCGTCCGGCACCAGCTCCGAGCGCGCCATCACCATCGCCGCAGCACCCGAACCGGTGGTCAGCGCCGCCAGTTCGTTGCGGAAGTCGTCGGCGGTGACGTCCGGGGCGGTCATGCGCTCCAGGGTCTTCTCGTACACCAGGTTGGCGGTCTCGCCATCCACCACCAGCGCGTAGTCGATGTCGCCGCGCTCGATCATGCGCGCCGCGATGTCCATGCCGTTGATGAAGGCCAGGCAGGCATTGGCGACGTCGAAGGTCATGCACTCGTCGCTGACGCCGAGGTTGCCCGACACGATGGAGGCCGTGGACGGCTCCAGGTAGTCGCGGCTGACCGAGGTGTTGACCAGCAGGCCGACCTGCGTCGCATCGATGCCCGCGTCTTCCAGCGCCTTGCGGCCGGCCATGGTGGCGGCATCGGACGCAAGCACGCCGTTGTCCCACAGGCGGCGGGCATGGATGCCGGCGATATCGCCGAGCACGTCGGTGCGGATACCGAGGCGATCCAACGTCGGCTGCAGCCGCTCGTTGATTTCCTTGGTCGTCAGCGTATGCGGCGCATCAACGTGTGCCAGGCCGGCGATCGAGACATTCTTGAAGAGCATCGAGGTTAGCGCCAAGGCTCAGGCAAAAGGGGGCGCTATTCTATAACCCCCGGGGCCTTCACCGCATCTTTACGAATTCAGGCTTGGCCGTATGGTGAAGCGTTCAGCGCGGCGGGCACTGGAAAGCGGCGAAGCGCTGGCTGCCATCGGCCGGAGCGGCGGCGGCCTGTACGGCGTTGGCGCCGGCGCTCGGGGCCTCGTTGCGGGCCAGGGTTTCCAGCTCTTCCTGCACACGCAGCGGGTTGCGGTTGTAGAAGCCGACCTTGCTCTTCACGGTGACCACCACCTCGCCCTTGGCGATGCAGCCAGCGGGAACCGGGCCTGCCGGCAGCACGCGGGTCGCCTTGCCGGCCGGTTCGATCGGCACCCAGGTACAGGCGGTGACGGTGAGCAGCAGGGAGGAAAGCAGCAGAACGCGCATGGGCAGATCCTGGAAGGGTATGGGGGGATTCTGCCTGAACAGCCTGAATCGGGGGTAGCCGGTGGGTGGGGTCAGATCCCCCGCAGGGGGTCCTGACCCCGCCTTCGGGTCACGGAGTTGCCGGGCAGCGGCCGGCACTACCACGGCAAGGTTGCCGGCCAGCGGCCGGCACTACCGGAGGAGCCGGCCCGCCCCATGGCGGGCCGGGTAGTGCCTTACTTCTTGACCGGGTTGCCTTCGGCATCGATCACCGTCACCTCGCCCAGGTTCAGCGCGCGCACGGCCGCTTCGGTCTGCTTGAGGTCACCCACCACCACCCAGGTCAGGGCCTGCGGCTTGATCTCGGCGGCCGCCTGCTGCACCTGTGCCGGGGTCATCGACTCGATCTCGGCCTTGCGGCGCAGCACGTAGTCATCCGGGCGCTTGAACTGCACGATCGAACCGATGGTCGACGCCACCGCGCTGGCGGTCTCGTAGGCACCGGGCAGGCTCAGGGTCTGGATGTTGCGGATGCGGTTGACCTCGGCGGCGGTGGCCGGCTTGCTGCCGTCGGCGAACGCGGCGATTTCCTTGCGCATTTCCGCCATCGCCGGGCCGGTCTTGTCGATCTGCACCGGCGCGCTGGCCATCCACGGGCGCTGGCCCACCGAATTGATCGCGCTGCTGCGCGCACCGTACGACCAGTGCTTGTCCTCACGCAGGTTCATGTTCAGGCGCGAGGTGAAGTCGCCACCGATCACGCCGTTGGCGATATCGAAGCGGGTCGAGCTGGTGGCGCTGGACGGCGCGACCACCTGGCCGGCGAACAGGTTGGCCTGCACCGCGCCCGGCTGGTCGATCAGGAACACACGCGGGCCCTTCGGCAATGCGACGTCGGTCGCCGCCTTCACCTGCGGGGCATCGCCGGCAGCCTTCCAGTCGCCCAGCTGCTTGTCCAGCAGCGGCACGATTTCCGCCAGCGTGGTATCACCGACCACGATCAGGGTGCCGTTCTGCGGGCGCAGCCAGTCGTGGTGGAAATCAACCAGATCTTCGCGGGTCAGGCCGCTGATCGCCGCCTCATCGCCACTGCCGGTGAACGGAATGGCATACGGGTGGCCCTTGCCATACAGCAGTGGCGGCAGCACGCGCATCGCCACCGCACCCGGGTTGACCTTCTCCTGCTGGATGCCGGCGATCCAGGTCGCCTTGACCCGGTCGATCTCACCCTGCTCGAAGCGCGGCTCGCGCAGCAGGTCGCGGTACAGCGCCAGCGACGGTGCCAGGTTTTCCTTCAGTGCCGACAGGTCCACGCTCATCGAGTCCAGGCCGGCCGAGGCATCCAGGCTGGCGCCCAGCGCATCGGCAGCATCGGCGAAGGCCAGCGAGCCGAGCTTGCCGGCGCCTTCGGTCATCAGGCTCATGGTGAAGTTGGCGGTGCCCGGCTTGCGGCCCTGGTCGGCGCTGAAGCCGCCCGGGAACTGGTAGCTGAACTGCACCACCGGAATCTCGTGGCGTTCGGCCAGGATCACCTGGGTGCCGTTCTTCAGCGTGGCGCGCTGCAGCGCCGGGAACTTCAGCTGCGGGAACTCGCGGGTCTGCGGCACGCCGGCCTTGCGGTCGACCTGCTCCGGCAGGGTGCTGTACTTGGGGTCCACCGCGGGAACGTTGAACGGCTTCGGTGCCTGGCTCGGGTCTTCCTTCAGCGCCACACGCTCACCCGGTGCGATCACCAGGGTGTGGCTGCCCTTGTCCAGCCACTGCGCGCCCAGCCGGCTCAGATCAGCGGCACTGGCCTTCTCGATGTTGGCCAGCGAGGTGCGGAAGCAGCCCGGGTCGCCGGTGAACACCGCGCACTCGGCCAGTGCGTCGGCCTTGCCGCCGAAGCCGCCGATGCGCTCGATGCCGCGGATGAAGCCGGCGCGGGCACCGGTCTTGGCGCGCTCCAGCTCGGCCGCGGTGGGACCCTGCTTGATCAGGCGGTCCAGTTCCTCGTCGATGATCTTCTCGACCTTGGCCGGGTCCTGGCCCTGCTTGACCGTCGCCATGATCACGAAGTTCGAACCCAGCTGCGAGGTCGAAAGGCCCGAGGCGATGCTGTCCACCAGCTTGTCCTGGTGCTGCAGGCGCTGGCTCAGGCGCGAGGACTTGGCACCGCCCAGGACCTGCGCGAACAGCTGCAGCTGATCGACATCGGTGGTGCCGACCTGCGGCACGTTCCAGGCGCGGTAGATGCGCGCCTGCGGCACCTTGTCGGTCATCGTCTCGCGCGTGTCGGTGTTGCGCTTGGCCACGTTCACTGCCGGCTGCGCCATGGTCGGGCCGGCCGGGATGCTGCCGAAGTACTTGCCGACCTTTTCCTTGGCAGTGGCCAGGTCGATGTCGCCGGCCAGCACCAGCACCGCATTGTTCGGGCCGTACCAGGTGCGGAACCAGGTCTTCACGTCATCTAGCGACGCCGCGTTCAGATCGTTCATCGAACCGATCACGCCGTGGTGATACGGGTGGCCTACCGGGTACAGCG
Source organism: Stenotrophomonas sp. TWI1409 (assembly GCF_039673015.1). Lineage (NCBI taxonomy): Bacteria > Pseudomonadati > Pseudomonadota > Gammaproteobacteria > Lysobacterales > Lysobacteraceae > Stenotrophomonas > Stenotrophomonas sp. TWI1409. The sequence continues at coordinate 44,657 of NZ_JBDJKU010000033.1, read as the reverse complement.
CCTTGTTGAGCTGGTCCCAGGCCTGACCGTAGGGCTGGTTCTCGCCCTGGCGCTTCTCGTTCTGCACCACGCCACGCTGCTCGTCCAGCGCCGCCTGGTCGATCGCACCGACCAGATGGCCCATGCGGTCCGACTCCATCCACAGCGCCATGTCCAGCGCGGTGGTGGGCACGTTCTCGAAGTAGTTGGTGCGGTCGGTATTGGTGGTGCCGTTCTGGTTGGTGGCACCGACCTGCTTGAACGGTTCGAAGAATTCGCCGTCGTGGTTTTCGCTGCCCTGGAACATCAGGTGTTCGAACAGGTGCGCGAAGCCGGTACGGCCGGCCGGTTCGTCCTTGCTGCCCACGTGGTACCAGACGTTGACGGCGACGATCGGCGCCTTGCGATCGGTATGCACGATCACGCGCAGGCCGTTGGGCAGGGTGAACTGCTCATACGGGATATCGACCTTGGCCGGTGCGGCCGGCTTGGCCGCCAGCGCATGGGAAGGCACAAGCGTGCCCAGGGCGGTGCTGAGGGCGACGGCCAGCAGTGCAGCGCGCGGGCGAAGGGCGAGAGACATATCCGGATCCTTGGTCACATAGGTGAACCCCGATCCTAGCCTGCGCACGCAGCGGCAGGAATCGGCCAGCAGTCACTGGGGGTGTTTGCCCCTGTGCCCCATCCGCAGCGCCGATCTGCGCTGCCTGACCGGTCACAAGCGCCCGCCAGGACCGTCCGGACAGTGTCCGCAGCACATCGAATGGACAGGTGTCCGCCTACCGGACACTTCTCGACCAAACAAAAACTCTTGCAAATCAACAACTAAAAGTTGGCACGGGGATTGCTTGGTACTTCCTGCGCCAGGAAGGGCTTCAGATGAAAGCTGACTGAAGACTGAACACATGCAGGAAACCGAAAATTTTCCTTGCAAGCCCAGAATCGGTGTACTACCTTACTACCACACCACTGATCGCCAACACTAAACAGGCCCCGTCATGAACGCCAAGACCATTGCCATCGCCATCGCCCTGATCGCCGGCACCGCGGTTGTTTCGTCGGTGCAGGCCTCCGAATCCATCCCGACCCTGGCCACCGTGCAGGTCCGCCCGGCCGCCGACCAGCTGGCCCAGCAGGCCTGGGAACAGGCCAGCGGCATCCCGACCCTGGCCACCGTGGAAGTGCGCCCGAGCGCCGACCAGCTGGCCGAGCGCAACGGCTACGTTGCCGCCCCGGTTGCTGCCGCGATGCCGATCACCACCCTGGCCTCGGTGGAAGTGCGCCCGAGCCTGGAACAGCGCGTCGCCCTGGCCGCCGAAATGGAAGCCCAGCGCTACGCCGCCACCCTGGCTGCTGCCGCCACCAACGTCGCCAACTCGGTCATCGTCAACCTGCCGGCCCTGCAGGTGCGCCCGAGCGCCGCCGACCTGCAGGCCCTGGCCACCGAAACCGCCCAGGTCCTGCTGCGCCCGTAAGCGGTGCCGCCCTGCTCAGCGCAGGGCGTGCGCCGTAAAGGCGGCGGTCGTCGCAGGTACACTGCGCCGATGAATGCCGCGCCCCAGTTCCATGTGATCCTGTTCCAACCGGAAATCCCGCCCAACACGGGCAATGTGATCCGGCTCTGCGCCAACACCGGCGCGCAGCTGCACCTGGTCGAGCCGCTCGGCTTCGCACTGGAAGACAAGCAGCTCAAGCGCGCCGGCCTGGACTACCACGAGTACTCGCGCCTGCAGGTCCACCCCGACCTGGACACCGCGCTGGCGCGGATCGCACCGAAGCGCTTGTTCGCACTGAGTACCCGGGCCAGCGTGCGCTACGACAGCGTGGCCTTTGAAGATGGCGATGCTTTCCTGTTCGGCCCGGAAAGCCGCGGCCTGCCGCAGGACGTGCTCGATGCCTTGCCCGATGGCCGCCACCTGCGCCTGCCGATGCGGCCGGACAACCGCAGCCTCAATCTTTCCAACACCGTTGCGGTGGTGATGTACGAAGCGTGGCGGCAGCACGGGTTTGCTGGCGGCGCGTAAACCGCCTCAGGTGGGTGTGGACCTGCTTCTGGTGGGTGCGGACCCTGGTCCGCACTGATGCCCGGTCGCGCACTGAAGGAATGTGCCAACCAAGGTTGGCACCTACCAAAGGCAGGTCCAGGCCGCCGCCGAGAACCTCTGATGGCTGTGGATCGCTTCTGGTGGGTGCGGACCTTGGTCCGCACCGATGCCCGGTCGTGCGCTGAAGGAATGTGCCAACCAAGGTTGGCACCTACCAAAGGCAGATCCAGGCCGCCGCCGAGAACCTCTGATGGCTGTGGATCGCTTCTGGTGGGTGCGGACCTTGGTCCGCACCGATGCCCGGTCGCGCGCTGAAGGAATGTGCCAACCAAGGTTGGCACCTACCAAAGCACATCCCAGGTGGCCGTGGCAGGTGCCATGTGCAGCAGATCCACGCCATGCGTGGATGGTGTTCCCCGCACCGCTCAGAACGCGCTGATGCCGGTCAGTTCGCGGCCGATCACCAGCTGGTGCACGGTCTCGGTGCCTTCATAGGTGATCACCGATTCCAGGTTCAGCGCATGCCGGATCGCTACATGCTCGGTGGTGATGCCGGCGCCGCCCAGCAGATCGCGACACTCGCGGGCGATGTCGATGGCCATGCGGCAGTTGTTCCACTTGGCCAGGCTGACCTGCTGCGGCTGCAGCTGGCCAGCTTCCTTCAGGCGGCCCAGCTGCAGCGCCAGCAGCTGCGCGGTGGTGATGCGGCGGGCCATTTCGGCCAGCTTGATCTGCGCGCTCTGCGTGGCCGCCAGCGGGCGACCGAACAGCACGCGTTCCTTGGCATAGCCCAGCGCTTCATCCAGGCAGGCAATGGCAGCGCCGATCGGGCCCCAGCTGATGCCGTAGCGGGCCTGGGTCAGGCAACCCAGCGGGCCCTTCAGGCCCTTCACGTTCGGCAGGCGGTGGCTGTCGGGCACGCGCACGTCGTCGAAGAACAACGCGCCGGTCAGCGATGCGCGCAGGCTCATCTTGTGCTTGATCTCCTGCGTGGTGAAGCCGGCCATGCCCTTTTCCAGCACGAAGCCCTGGATGCCGTCTTCGGTCTGCGCCCAGACGATGGCCAGATCGGCCACCGGGCCGCTGGTGATCCACATCTTGCTGCCGCTGATGCGCCAGTCGCTGCCGTCGCGCACCGCGCGGGTCTTCATGCTGGCCGGATCGGAACCGCCGTGTGCCTCGGTCAGGCCGAAGCAGCCGATCAGCTCACCGCGCGCCATCGCCGGCAGCCACTGCTGGCGCTGTTCCTCGCTGCCGTAGGCATAGATCGGGTACATGCACAGCGAGCTCTGCACCGAGACGAAGCTGCGCAGGCCCGAATCACCGCGCTCCAGCTCCTGGCAGATCAGGCCATAGCTGACCGCACCCAGGTCGCCGCCGCCGTACTCGGCTGGCAGGGTGGCACCGAGCAGGCCCAGCGCGGCGATCTCCGGCACCAGCTCTGAAGGGAAGCGGGCCTGGTCGAAGGCATCGCCGATGATCGGCAGCACGCGCTCGTTGGTGAAGCGGGCGACGCTCTCCTGCACCGCGCGCTCTTCCTCGTTGAGCAGGGAACGGACATCGAACAGATCGTACGGATGCAAAGCCATGGCACTCACGCGCAGTCAGGACCCGGCCATTGTCGGTCATCCGCAAGCATCGCGTCTGGCAGGTGTGGACCTTGGTCCACACGGAAGCGGGTCCGGGCGGTGAAACAATGTGCCAACCAAGGTTGGCACCTACCCGGCCACGTGCATTACGCTGCACCGCAGCAATCATGACGTGAACATCGTCGATCTAGCTCGATCACGCGCGGCCCGGTACCCTGACACATTCAAACAACCGTTTCGCTCGTGGCTGCACGCGCGATTCCCAGGCACCGCCGGTGGCCCCGATGCCGGCCCTACCCACGAGTCATGCAATCGATGAGCGCTGAAGCCAACGCCCTGCCCCCGCGTGAAGTAATGGAGTTCGACGTGGTGATCGTCGGCGCCGGCCCCGCCGGCCTGGCCACCGCGATCCGCCTGCGCCAGCGCGCGATCGAAGCCGGCCGCGACCTGTCGGTGTGCGTGCTGGAGAAGGGCTCCGAACCGGGCGCGCACGTCCTTTCCGGCGCCGTGATGGATCCGCGCGCACTGACCGAACTGTTCCCGGACTGGGCCGAGCGCGGCGCACCGCTGAAGCAGAAGGTCACCCGCGACGAATTCCTGTTCCTCAGCGAAACCGGCGCACGCAGCACGCCCAATGCGCTGCTGCCGGAGTGCTTCCACAACGAAGGCAACTACATCATCAGCCTGGGTGAAGTGACCCGCTGGCTGGCGCAGCAGGCCGAAGCGCTGGAAGTGGCGATCTTCCCCGGCTTCGCCGCAGCCGAGGTGCTGTACGGCGACAACGGTGAAGTGATCGGCGTGGCCACCGGCGACATGGGCATCGAGAAGGACGGCAGCATCGGCCCGGCCTTCGAACGCGGCATGGCGCTGCAGGCCAAGTACACGATCTTCGCCGAAGGCGCACGCGGCCACCTCGGCCGCCAGCTGATCGCACGCTACAAGCTGGACGAAGGCAAGGACCCGCAGGCCTACGGCATCGGCATCAAGGAACTGTGGCAGATCGACCCGGCCAAGCATGAGCCGGGCCTGGTGGTGCACGCCGCCGGCTGGCCGCTGGACAGCGACACCTACGGCGGTGCGTTCCTGTACCACGCCGACGGCGGCAAGGTCGCCATCGGTTATGTGGTTGGCCTGGACTACAGGAACCCGTGGCTGAGCCCGTTCGAAGAGTTCCAGCGCTTCAAGACCCATCCGTCCATCCGCAAGCACCTGGAGGGTGGCACCCGCATCGGTTACGGCGCGCGTGCGATCACCGCCGGTGGCCTGCTGTCGCTGCCCAAGACCGTGTTCCCCGGTGGCGCGCTGGTCGGCTGCGAGGCCGGCTACCTCAACGCCAGCCGCATCAAGGGCAGCCATGCCGCGATCAAGACCGGCATGCTGTGCGCCGATGCCGCGTTCGACGCGCTGGCCGCCGACCGCCAGCACGACGAACTGAGCGCCTATCCAAAGGCCTTCGAAGCCAGCTGGCTGTTCACCGAGCTGCAGCAGGCCAAGAACTTCAAGCAGTGGTTCAAGAAGGGCCAGACCGTGGCCACGCTGATGACCGGCGTGGAGCAGTGGCTGCTGCCGAAGCTGGGCGTGCGCAATCCGCCGTGGACCCTGCACCGCACGCAGCCGGATCACGTCTGCCTGGAGCCGGCGGCCAAGCACACCCGCATCGCCTACCCGAAGCCGGATGGCGTGCTGACCTTCGACCGTCTCAGCTCGGTGTTCCTCAGCAGCACCAACCACGACGAGAACCAGCCCAGCCACCTGACGCTGAAGGACCCCAGCATTCCGGTGAAGGTGAACCTGGCCGAGTACGCCGGCCCGGAAGCCCGCTACTGCCCGGCGGGTGTGTACGAGTTCGTCGGTGAAGCCGATAACGCGCGCCTGCAGATCAACGCGCAGAACTGCGTGCACTGCAAGACCTGCGACATCAAGGACCCGACCCAGAACATCGTCTGGGTGACCCCGCAGGGCGGTGGCGGCCCGAACTATTCGGGCATGTGATTGCTCCGGGCTGCGACCGCGTGTCGCAGCCCACCTGCCCCGCTGCGTCGCTATCCTGCCCGCCCATGCGTGCTTTCCGCCTGCTCATCACCATTGCTTTGACCCTGGCGGCCACGGCCTGCCAGCGCCCGCCTGCGGCACCGGCCACGCCCGAACAGGCGCAGCAGCAGGCCATGCAGCGCGCGTTCGAGCTGTGCGCCGGCTGCCACACCGTGCAACCTGGTGGCATCCACCGCTTCGGACCCAATCTGCACGGCGTGATCGGCCGCCGCGCTGGCAGCCTGCCGGACTATGGCTATTCCGACGGCATGCGCCGCGCCGATATCACCTGGACCGCGCAGACCCTGGATGCGTTCCTGCAGTCGCCCACCCACGTGGTGCCCGGCACACGCATGTACAACGCCTTCCCCAGCGCCGAACGCCGCGCGCTGGTGATCGCCTACCTGCAGCAGCAGTCGGCTCAGTGAGCCAGGCGCTGCAGCTGTCGCTGCAGCCGTGCCACAAATTCCGCCACTGCCGCGAACAACGGCGCCACATCGGCTTCCGCCGCATCCTGCAGACGCTCTACCAGCGCATTGGCCTGCCCGGCCAGCACTGTCGCTCCCACGGCGCCCAACCCACCGGCCTGACGATGCAGGTGCAGTGCGGCCGCCTCGCGATCTCCAGCCTGCAGCGCGCGCTGCACGGCGGCAAGATCGCCCTCGCTGGCCTGCAACAGGCTGTCGCGCAGCTGCTCGGCCACCGCACGCGAGCCGAAGCGCCGCTGCAGGCTGTCCAGATCGGGCAGCGTCCCAGCATCGTCGGCGGCGGACCCGGCCTGCGGCTCCTCGAACGACTGTCCCTGCGCCTGCGGCAACCAGCGCAGCAGTGCGGTACGCAGCGTGGCCAGTGACAGCGGCTTGGCCAGCACTTCGTCCATGCCGGCCTCGCGGCAGCGCCGTGCATCGTCATCCAGCACGCTGGCGGTCAGCGCCAGCACGGTCAGCCGCGGCTGGCCGTTGCGGCCCTCGCGTTCGCGCAGCAGGCGGGTGAAACCGAAGCCATCGAGCACCGGCATCCGGCAGTCGGTGATCACCAGATCGAAACTCTCCGACGACAGCCGATCCAAGCCCTGCTGGCCGTCACCGACCATCACATGCGGCACCCCCAGCTGCTGCAGTCGCCAGGCCATCATCGCCTGGTTGGTCGGGTGGTCTTCGATCACCAGCACCCGCGCCTGGCGCAGCGCCGGCGGCAGCAGCGAGGCCTGTTCCTGCTCGGCGACCAGCGCTTCCACATCACCGCTGCCGGCTTCCACCAGCGACAGCCGCACCTCGGCGCGGGTCCCTTCGCCCAGCGTGCTGTGCAGCTCCAGCTCGCCGTCCATCATCTGCACCAGGCGCTGGCAGATGCTCAGGCCCAGGCCGGTACCCCCATGGTCGCGCTGGATGTAGGCACCGGCCTGGGTGAACGGCGCAAACAGGTGCTGCAGCTGTTCCGGCGCGATGCCGATGCCGGTGTCGGTGACGCTCAGGCACAGCGGCTGGCTGCCGTCTTCGGCGGTCGGCCCCAGCACGTCCAGCTGCAGCCGCACTTCGCCGCGCACGGTGAACTTGATGGCGTTGCTGAGCAGGTTGAACACGATCTGGCGCAGGCGCACGCCATCCACTTCGTGCGCGGCCGCCAGCTGCGGGTCGATCTGCACGTGCAGGTCCAGCCCACGTGCACTGGCCTGCGCCGACAACAACCGGCACACGCTTTCCAGCAATGGCCGCAGCGGCTGCGGCACCGGTTCCAGGCGCAGCGCGCCGGCCTCAAGCCGCGAGTAGTCAAGAATATCGTCGAGGATCTGCCGCAGCATCTGCGCCGAATCCTCGATCACCCCTAGGATGCGCTGCTGCTCGGCATCCAGCGGCGAATGCGCCAGCACTTCCAGCATGCCCAGCACGCCACTCATCGGCGTTCGGATTTCATGGCTCATGGTCGCCAGGAAACGCGACTTCGCCTCCGCCGCCTGTTCGGCGTCAGCCTTGGCCGCAGTGAGGGCCTCGGCCTGTGCACGCGCCTCGCTGACATCCACCCAGTATCCACTCCAGGTGACCACGCCCGCTTCCGCCGCATAGGGATGGGCCTGGCTGCGCACCCAGCGCGCGCCGGTGCCTTCAGGTCGCAGCCGGAACTCGAGAACAAGCGGTGCGAACTGGCGCGCCGCCTGCTCGACCGCATGCAGGATGTGCTCGCGGTCGTCTTCCTCGATGCGCTCCAGCAGGCACATTGCATCCTGTTCGGCCTGCTGCCGGCTGATCCCGAACAACGCCTGCAGGTCACCGGCAATGAACGGGAAGCTGAGGGTTCCGTCTGCCGCGCGGCGAGCCTGATAGACCACGGCAGGCAGGTTGTCGGTGACTTCGGCCAGGCGCTGTTCCAGGTGACGCCGTCCGGCCACCTCGCGGCGCAGCCGCCAATGCCCGATGGCGTGCACCAGCAGCGCGGTGAGCAGCACCAGCAGGAGCGGCACGCCCCAGCGCATCGCGCTGTTCCAGTCCAGGCCGTTGCGGTACTCGACGGCCAGCCAGTCCCCGCGCAGGGCCTCGCGCTTGCGCGGCGTCATCTGCAGCAGCAGGCGGTCGAAGGTGGTGGCCAGGGCGGCATGGCGGCGCTCAACCGCCAGCACCAGCTGATCGTTGAAACCTGCCGGTGCCGCCACCTGCAGGCGCCCCGGGAAGCGGTTGCGCAGCAGATGGTCAACCAGTGCCAGGTTGCCTACGTAGGCATCGGCGTCGCCATTGATCAGGCGCTGCAGGGCCTGTTCCGCGCTGCGTGCCGCGATGATCCGCGCCTGCGGCGCCTGCTGCAGCACATAGCCACGCACACGTTCCGGATCGGACAGCAGCACCCGCTTGCCCTGCAGGTCGGACAGGCCCAGCAACGCCGGGCTGTCACGCCGGCTGACGATCACGTTCGGCACGCTGATGAAGGGCTGGCTGAACACCCAGTCCGGGCCCAGGTAGCGAGAATCGGCAGGAATGCCCATCACCGCCTGCAGCTCGCCGCGACGCGCCTTCTCGCGCACCTCGTACCAGTCATGGCTGTTTTCCACCTGCAGGTTGGCGCCAGCCTGCAGCAGGCGCCGCAGGTATTCGCTGGCCAGGCCACTGGGGTTGCCATCCTGGTCCGCGAACGACAGCGGCGCCGCGTTCGGCGCGAAGCCGATCTTCAACGGCTGCTCCAATACCCGTTTCTCGGCCTGGCTCAACGCCAGCTGTGCCGACGCCGACCACTGCGGAGGTGGCAGCCAGCGCTGCACCAGCGCATCGCGCTGGGCCTGGCTGGTCGCAGCCAGTGCCAGGTCCAATGCTTCGGCCAACGGCTGCTTGCTGTTGGGAACACCGAAGTGCAGCCGTTCGGGCGGCAGATCGCTGGGACGCAGCAGCACGACCCCCTGCAGGTCCTCGCGTGCGATCAGTTCGGTGGCCACGTAGGCATTGCCGATGTAAACGTCTGCCTTGTCGTCTCTGACCATCTCCAGCGCCGCCAACGAGCTGTTTGCGACAAGCTGTCGTGCCCGGGGAAAGCGCGCCCGCACCTGCGGGCCGGTCAGGAAGTCCTGCTCGATCACCACCCGCAGTCCATCCAGGTCGGGGATGTCGGAGGCACGCAGGTCATCCGGGCGTCCCACCAGGGCCAGCGGTGCCTCGCCATAGGCGGCGGTATAGACCATGCAGCGGGTGCGGTCGGCACTGAGACCGACATTCATCACTACATCGATCTCGCCACGACATGCCGCATCCAGCACGGATGTCCAGTCGGGATAGCGCCGTGCCTCCACCTTCACGCCCAGCTGACGGGCGAGAAGCGACAGATAATCCGGGCCCAGGCCGACCTGCTGGCCATCACGGAGGGACTCGAACGGCGGCCAGCCACTGTCATACTGGCCCACGACGATGCTCGGATGCGCGGCAAGGTACTCGCGCTGCAGCGGGCTGAGCGGCAAAAGCCCAGGCACCGCCTGTGCCAGCGCCGCAGGCAGCACCAGCACGGCCAGCAGCAGGACCAGCCCGCGAACAGCCCAGCTACGCATCGGCGTTGATCTCCTAGAATCTGCCAGGAACCGCGATGGTCGCGGTCCGGCGTGCCCGGTGGCCATACTAGAGCATGAGCTTGCGCATCATCATCGCAGACGACCACCCGGTGGTCCGTATCGGTACCCGTGCCGTCATCGAATCGAGCGGGGTGGGCCGCGTGGTCGGCGAAGCCGACAGCGCGCAGGCGCTGATGGCCCTGCTCGGCAGCCAACCCTGTGACCTGCTGGTAACCGACTACTCCATGCCGGGCAGTCCCCAGGCCGACGGCTTCGCCATGATCGGCATGATCCGCCGCCGTCATCCCGACCTGCCGGTGCTGATGCTCAGTGTCTCCAACAACCTGGCGATCCTGCGCATGGTGCTCGACAGCGGCGTGCTCGGCCTGGTCGACAAGAGTTCGTCGATGGACGAACTGCCACAGGCCATCCAGGCGGTCTACCGGGGCCAGCCCTACATCAGCCGCAGCCTGCGCGAGCGGGTCGAGGCCGCTGGCAGCTGGCGCATGCGCGAGGGCGACGGCAAGCCACTGTCGCCACGCGAGGTGGAGGTGCTGCGGCTGCTGGGCACCGGCATGACCGTGAAGGAAATCTCGCTGCAGCTGCACAAGAGCGTCAGCACCATCAGCCGGCAGAAGGGTGACGCCATGCTCAAACTGGGCCTCAAGGGCGACGCCGAGCTGTTCGATTACCTGCGCGACGGCAAGATCTGAGAGCCAGATCACACAAGAAGGTCAGCTGCCACCGCCCTCTTTGACCGGCCGCCGATCTGTGCCAAGATGGTCCGGCATGAGTTCTCAATGCGAGGTCGAAGGAATCGACCGGCTCATGTCCTCGCTCCCGTTCCTGGTGGACGTGGCGCGGTTTCCTGCCGGCCGTCTGGCCCGGCAACGCTGACCATGGAGAGGCGCATGCATCATCCCCCCAAGCTATGTTGGACCCTGCCGTTGCGGCCTCTGCGCGCATTCGCGGCGTGCCTGCTCGTCTCTCTTTCCGCTGCCGCCTGCAGCGCCGCCGATCCGGCCCCCTCGTCCTCCCAGCCCGGCGCCCCTGCGCAGGCTGCCAATGCGCCCCGACAGGATGTTGCCCCGATGCAGACCCCCACCCCCGATGCCGCCGCCACCCCGCCCGACGCGCCGACCGTGATGTATTTCACCTACCAGGTGGACGGCGATGGCGCGACCTCCTATGAGGTCCAGAACGGCAGCGTGGCGACCTTCTGGTTCGGCCACACCTTCACTCTCGATGGCACCACGTACTACACGGGTTTCTCCTGGGATACCCGCGAGCACTACGGCAAGCCGGGCGAGCAGACGCCGGCCGGTCCGGATGACCGCGCCAACCTTGCCGAGGCCACCTTCGTGCTGGCCGGCACCGACGCCAGGAAGCCATGGAAGTTCCGTGGCCAGGAATGGACCATCGGCGCACTGGGCGCGTACGACAAGGCCGACGATGTCGATACCCGGCGCAAGCCGCTTGAACATCGCACGGCCGATGGTCGCCTGCTGCTGGCGGTGCCGACCAGCAGCTTCGACCGCGGCATCAGCAGCACCGGCTATGCGCTGCTGCTGTTCAACCCCAGGCGCAGCGAAGACGACGTGGACAGCAAGGTCTGGCGCTATGTCGGTTCAGTGCGCACGGGTGAGGACAACAGCGCCGCCTGCGACGACGGCAACGTGATGCCCTGCACCGACAGCGATGGCGAACTGGTCTTCGCTGCCGACGGCAACGGCCTGCCGCGACTGACCGTGACCTTCAAGGGCACCACCATCGAAGGCCCCGGCAAGACCCGCGCACTGGGTGCCGGCGACGCCGTGCACTACACCTTCGACAGCGCGACCCAGCAGTACGTCGCGCCCTGATAGCACCCGCCACGCGCGGGTTCCCTGTTGACCGACATGTTCTTGACTCACGGATGAGTCCGGTTGGCGATTCGCGGCACGCGCCGCTCCATCAACCCCGAGGAAAACGTCATGGCACAGCATGACTACAGCAGAAAGGAAGTCCTGGACATCGTCGAGCAGGTCGCCAGGCAGAAGGGCATCCCTGTGGATGACTTCATGCGCTTCGCGCACATCGAGACCGGCGGCACCTTCAACGAGCGCGCCCACAACACCTCATCCGGCGCCAAGGGCCTGTTCCAGTTCGTGCCCGGCTCCGCGCGCCAGTACCACCTGACCGGCCACGAGTTCGACCCCACCCGCAACACCGAAGCGGCCGCGCAGATGTACCAGGACAACCTGGACTCGATGGCGCGCCGCAACGAGCGCACCGGCAACCCGTACCTGTCCGGGGGCAACACGCCCACCGGACTGGACCTGTACCTGGCCCACCAGCAGGGCAGCGCCGGCTACGGCTCGGTGCAGACTGCCATTGCCACCGGCACCTTCGGTGTGGTCCGCAACAGCCACGGCGACGAGATCAACATGCGCCGCAACGTGCTGAACCAGATCGGCTCCGACGCGAAGGCGCTGACCGGCCACACCCTGGCCGAGATGCGCGGGATGAACGACGGCGACCTGGCGCGGACGTTCTCCAGCTATTACATCCACAAGTACGCAGCGATCAGCATTCCGGAAAAGAACTTCGAACCGCAGGCGGTAGTGCAGGGCCAGGGCCAGACCCCGGCAGCACCTGCGCAGGCCAGCGCAGCCGTGGCGGCGGGTGCAGCCACGCTGGCGGCAACCGCAACGGCAGCTGCCACACCGAAGCCAGGCATTGAACTGCAGGCCGCCTACGAGGCCGGCGTGAAGTACGACGACGTCAAGTACGCCATCAACATTCCGGGCCACGCACTGTACGTACCGGGCAAGACCGGCAAGAACGTGGAGCAGGGTTACATCGACTGTTCCGGCTGGGTCGGCACGCTGCAGAACCGGACCATGGACGAGATCAACCAGAAGGCCGGGCACGCGGTGTTCAGCAAGGCTGATCGCATCGACCTGGGCAACCTCGGTTCCGGTGGGATCGTGCGCAAGGCGTTCGACCAGTCCGGCGTGCTGCTGGACCGCGACGCGATCCTGAAGCCCGATGCGCTGAAGGAAGGCATGATCATCGGCCTGGATACGGCCAGGACCCGCCATGAGCACTGGAACGGCATCGACCACATCGTGATGGTGGTGCGCGACCCCAACACCGACAAGCTGCTGATCAGCCAGTCCACCGGCAGCAAGGGCGTGCACACCATGCCGGTCGAGGACTACCTCAAGCAGGTGAAGGACCACCCGAACTGGAAGCTGTACGCCTCCGATCCGCTGTCCAAGGCGCGCGACCTGCTGGAAAACCGCACCCAGTCGCACGAGCAGAGCCAGGGCAAGCCTGCGCCCGAGCACAAGGCCGCTGCCACGCCGCACGCCGAACTGTACAAGCAGGGCGCGCACAGCGAGGGCGTGCGCAAGGTGCAGGAGCAGCTGGGCCACCTGGGCTACGTCGGCGCCGACGGCAAGCCGCTGGTCGAAGATGGCCGCTTCGGCCGCAACACCGACGCGGCAGTGCGCCAGCTGCAGAAGGACAACGGCCTGGTGGTCGACGGCATTGTCGGGGCGAAGACCCTGGAGGCAATCAAGGACGCACGCGAACGGCCGTTGCTGAACGACGAGCGGCACCCGCGCAATCCGTTGTTCATCCAGGCCAGCAAGGGTCTGGAACTGCTGCCGGCCGGGACCTTCAAGGACCGCCACACGCTGGAAAGCGCTGCTGCGGCTTTGACCAAGGAGGCGCATGCCGCCGGCCTGCAGCGCATCGACTCGGTGGTGCCCAGCCCGAACGGTGAGCGCCTGTTCGCCGTGCAGGGCACCATCGGCGACCCGGCCGCCATTCGCGCGGCGGTGGAGACCCGTACGGCCAGCGAGCAGAGCCTGGCACTCAGCAGCGGTGCCGTGCAGGGCGCGCCGAACGTGCTGCACCAGCAGCAGGAGACGCAGCAGGAGCAGGCCCGGCAGGCGCAGAAGGCGATGGGCGTCTAGGCCCGCGGCGCCTTGGGAGAGAAGGGAGGGCCACGTTCGCGTGGCCCTTTCCCTTTCTGCCAGCTGAGCGGCCGGGGCCGCTTTCAGCCTTGCTTCATGCCGCCTGCCGCTAGATGAATGCGCAAGCCGCACGGTGGACCAGGCAATGTTCCGGCAATGTTGGAACGCCAGCGTGGACATCACGGCAGCCGGGGCGCCCCGCGCCCTCCCTGCCCAGCGTGGCATGCACCTCACAGGAGAACGAACATGCTCAGTACTTCCGCACTCAGCTTCCGCGGTCTGGCGATGGCTCTGGCACTGGTGGCCGGTGTGGCCGTGGTCAGCGATGCCAGCGCGATGTCGAGGAAGGACAAGCGCACCCTGGTCGGCGCCGTGGTCGGTGGCGTGGCCGGCAACCTGCTCTCCAACGGTGATCCCGCTGCCACTGTCGGCGGTGCCGTGGCCGGCGGCGCGATCGGCAACCTGACCACTTCCGACCGCCGCGACCGTCGTTACTACGACAATCGCCGTTACGACAACCGCTACGATCGCCGATACGACCGTGGCTACTACCGCAGCGGCTACTACGACCGCGGTGACGACCGTCGCTGGCAGCGCGAGCGCTACTACGACAACCGCTACTACCACGACCGCGGCCGCCATCGCGGCTGGTAAGCAGCGCGGCATCCCCCATGCCGATGCACGGACGGGCGGGTCGATGACCCGCCCGTTTGCGTTGCGGGCGGCCATGGCGTTGAATGCGCACCCTTGGATGTGACTTTCCCCATTGGGGCTGCGGCATGACTTCTTCTTCCCACCGGGTGCAGGGCCTCAACAACGACGAGGTCGCTGCCGACTGGCCGCCGATCAGCACCGCAGACCTCGCGTGGCTGCGCCAGCGCTTTCCGCAGCTGGATGCGGGCAGCCAGCCGCACTGGCACAGTCCTCGACCGTTGTCGGCCGCCGCCATCGTCAATGGCACGCGCGGACCGGTGTTCATCAAGCGCCACCACCACAGCGTTCGCAGCGCCGCCTGCCTGGAAGAAGAACACCACTTCATCGCCCATCTCGCTGCCGCCGGCGTACCGGTGGTGCAGGTGCTGGCGGCAACCGATGGCCACACCGCAGTAGAGCACGGCGAATGGACCTTCGAACTGCATGCCGTGGGCGTGGGCGAGGACCTGTACCGCGATGCCGTGTCGTGGTCGTTGCTGACCGATGTCGCGCAGGCCCGCGAAGCCGGCCGCATGCTGGCCCGGCTGCACCGTGCCGCCGCCAGCTATCACGCGCCACAGCGCAGTACCCATCTGCTGGTGGCGCGCGACGATCTGATCCGCGCCGACGATCCCATCGCCGCGATCAAAGCCGAACTGCCCACACGACCGGGGCTGGCCCGCTACCTCGCGCGCATTCCATGGGAAACCCAGCTTCGCCGCGACGTGCTGCCGTGGCATGCCGGCCTGGCCGAACGCCTGCGCGACGAGCCACGGCTGTGGGCGCACAACGACTGGCATGTCTCCAACCTGCTGTGGCGCGACGGGCAGGTCAGCACCGTGCTGGATTTCGGCCTGGCTTCGCCCACCAGCGCACTGTTTGACCTCGCCACCGCGATCGAGCGCAACGCAGTGGCGTGGCTGGAACTGGAGCGCGGCATGGAGGCGGTGCGCATCGACATCGCACTGGCGTTGCTCGACGGCTACCGCGAGGTGCTGCCGCTGTCGGCGGCACGCGTGCACCTGCTGGCCGACCTGCTGCCGATGGTCCATTTCGACTTCGCACTGTCCGAAGTGGAGTACTTCGAAGGCGTCACCGGCTCGACCGCGAACGCGGATGTGGCCTGGCAGCCCTTCATGCTGGGGCACCCGGCGTGGTTCCACGGCGCGCCGGGGCAGGCACTGCTGCAGGCGCTGCACGCGGCAGCCTGAAGGGCACCGGCTCGCAAATCCGTACCATTTGTAGTGAAATGGTCACCTGAAGCGGGGGTGCCTGGATCTGCCAGGCTGAGAGAGTCCCTTGGAACCTGATCCGGTTTGCACCGGCGTAGGGAGCTTTGAGCCGCAGCCACACCCCCGTCATGGCGGTGCACCTGCGCGCCGTCGCTTCGTCTCCCTTGTTGTCCGAAGACGAACCGAATGAACCGCTGCCTGCGCCCCACCCTGCTCTCCCTCGCCCTCTGCGCCGCCTTGCCGCTGCATGCCAGCGAGGCCGACGCTGCCACCGATGCGGCTGCCACCGGCGCCGAGCGCTCGCCCACCGAACTGGCGGCAGTGCGCGTGCAGGCCGGCAAACCCAAGGCCGATACCTCGCGCGTGAACGCCTTCGGTGGTGGTTCCTGGAAGGACACGCCGGCATCGGTGAACGTGCTCGAGCGCGACTATCTCGACCGCCGGCAGGTGCGTTCGCTGTCCGAGCTGGCCAGCAACGATGCCTCGCTGGGCGATGCGTATGCGCCGGTGGGCTACTACCAGAACATCGCCATCCGCGGTTTCGCGCTGGACGCCGCCACCGGCTACCGCTTCAACGGCCTGTCCATCGCCGGCGAACAGCGCCTGGCGCTGGAGAACGTGCAGGCGGTGGAGATCCTCAAGGGTGAAGCCGGCCTGGCCGCCGGCGTGATGGCGCCGGGCGGCATCATCAACTACATCGGCAAGCGTCCGGCCGAAGTGCGCACCGCCACGCTCGGCACCGATTCGGAAGGCTCGCGCTACGTCGCCGTCGACGTCGGCCACTGGATTACCCCGCGCTTCGGCCTGCGCCTGAATGCCGCATGGGATTCCAGCAATTCCTACGTCGAGCACGCCGATGGCCGCCGCAACTTCTACTCGCTGGCGGCCGACTGGCTGATCGGCGAGCGCGGCAAGCTGGAAGTGGATGCCAACTACCAGACCAGCTCGCAGCGTTCGGTATCCGGCTACCAACTGCTGGGCGCGCGTGACCTGCCGCGCGGCGTCGACCGCGAGCACCTGCTCGGCTTCCAGCCGTGGCAGCGCCCGGTGGATATCGCCAGCACCAACATCACCGCGCTGCACACCTACGACTTCAACGATGCCTGGCAGTCGCGCGTCTCGGTCGGCCACAGCCGTTCGGTGATCGATGACAACGTCGCCTTCGCCTACGGTTGCTACTACGCCGCGCAGTGCGCCGATGGCAGCGTGCCGGGCAACTACTTCGCACCCAACGGCGACTACGACGTCTACGACTACCGCAGCCCGGACGACACGCGCCGCAACCAGCAGGCCCGTGCCGAGCTGCGCGGCCACTTCGAGACCGGCAGCGTCGGCCACCAGCTGACCGTTGGTGCCGACTACTTCCGCCGCACCGTGGACAAGCGCCCGAGCGTCAACGAGTACGTCGGCACCAGCAACATCCACGACGCACAGGTGCCGGTGTTCGAGCCCTCGCCGAAGATGCCGGGGCCGTCCGCTCGGCGCCTGGACAGCCGCCAGACCGCGTTCTTCGCGCTGGACCGGATGAGCTTCGGCGATGACTGGCAGTGGCTGGCCGGTGGCCGCTTCGTGCGCCTGGACGAGCGCGCCTACGACAAGCGTGGCACCCCGCAGCGTCACAGCCGCCTGTCGCGCTTCCTGCCGCAGACCGCCGTGGTGTGGAAGCCCACCGACCAGCTCAATGCCTATGCCAGCTACGTGCGCGGCATTTCACTGGGCCAGGAAGCGCCGTTCTGGACCAGCAACGCCGACACTTTCCTGCCGTCGGTGCAGTCGCGGCAGCTGGAAGTGGGCGTGAAGTACGTGCCGGTCGAGGCGCTGACGCTGGGCGCAGCCGTGTTCCGCATCTCGCAGCCGTACCAGTACGCCAAGCCGGACAGCAGCGACGTCGGCTACACCTTCGTCGAGGAAGGCACGCAGACCCACACCGGCCTGGAGCTGACCGCCAACGGCCAGCTGACCGACGCACTGCAGATCGTAGCCAGCGCCAGCGTGCTGCAGGCCCGCGCGCGCGACACTGGCACCCCGGCCTATGAAGGCCATCAGCTGGTGAACGTGCCGAAGGTACGTGCCAGCGTGCACGTGGCCTATGCACTGCCGTTCGTGCAGGGCCTGGACGTGACCGGCGGCTGGCGCTATGCCGGTGCCAACGTAGCACGCGCCGACGGTGGCGTGCGCGCACCGGACTACTCGGTGTTCGATGCCGGCCTGCGCTTCCAGCATCGCCTGCACGAACGCGCGGTGACCTGGAACCTGTCGGTGGACAACCTGTTCAACCGCTTCTACTGGCGCGATACCGGCAGCAGCGGCGGTGACTACTACCTGTTCCCCGGTGCACCGCGACAGGCCCGCCTGTCGGTGACGTTCGCGCTGTGAGCGGCGTCATGCTCGAGTGGACCGCCGCGCTGTGCAGCATCCTCGGCGTCTGGCTGATGGCCAGGCGTCGGTTGTCTGCGTGGCCAGTGGGCCTGCTGTCGGTGACACTGTACGGGCTGGTGTTCGCCGAAGCCAAGCTGTACTCGGACACGCTGCTGCAGGTGATCTTCGGCGGCTTCCTGGTCTATGGCTGGATCAACTGGCGGCAGCATGCCGCCGATGAGGGCAGCATCCGCATCGTGCCATTGGCGCGCGGCAAGCTGCTGCGCGATCTGGCCATCGGCGTGTGCGGTGGCGTGGCGCTGGGCGCGGCCATGCACAGCTTCACCGACGCTGCCCTGCCGTGGTTGGATGCGATGCTGACCGGTCTGAGCCTGGTCGGGCAATGGTGGCAGGCACGTCGCCACGTGGCCTGCTGGTGGGTGTGGATCGCGGTGGACGTGGTGTACGTAGGTGCGTACCTGTTCAAGTCGCTGCACGTGACCGCCGCGCTGTACGTATTCTTCCTTGGCCTGGCGGTGTTCGGCCTGCGCGCATGGAGCGCAGCCGCGCGCGAGCCGCAGGGTGCACCCGTGCGTTGATGCGGAGGGCCGGGCTGTGCGCTGGCCATCCACAGTAGAGCCACGCCATGCGTGGCTGGGGGCTACGGTAGTCGCCAACCTTGGTTGGCGCGCGCCTGACGACCAGGCACATCCACGCATGGCGTGGATCTACTGCAATGGCCCGTCCGTGAGGTCAGTAGAGCCACGCCATGCGTGGCTGAGGGCTACGGTAGTCGCCAACCTTGGTTGGCGCGCCTGACGACCAGACACATCCACGCATGGCGTGGATCTACTTCGGCTCCAGTACCAGGCCCAGTCGCAGCGGTTGGCGCATGTCGGCGGGCGGTGGCGCCTGCAACGGCGCGGCCTGCAGCGTCGCGCGCAGGTCGGCGTCGACCTGGGCATCGCCGAGGCTGTCGAATTCCAGTTTCGAAATGCGGCCATCCGCCGCGATCCACACGCTCACCGGCAACGGCGTCGGTGCGTCGGGGCGTGCCTGCAGCCATTCCAGTACACGCTGCGCGTGCGGGTCCTGCTCCTGCTGCAGGCGCTGCTGCAGCTGGCCGCCCACGGCGGCGGCATAGGCCATCCAGTGCGCAGGAGCTTCCTGCGCGGAAACGCTGGCACTCCCCAGTGCCAATGCGCCGAACAACGCGGCCAGTGGCCGCCACCAGCGACGCAAGCCGGTCCTGTTCCCTGCCATGGCCATCGCCTGCCTCCTGCACTCCCATCCAGCGCGCCATGGTCGGCGCCATAGATGACAGGCGGATGGCGGCCGGTGATGGCCCAGCGCGATCACTCGCCCAGGTCGGCCAGCACCTTGCGCGAGGGCGCGAAGAAGGTCACGCCAGTGGTGGCGGTTGAGAAGTCGAGGATGCGGTCATGCAGCGGCGCGGGATTGCCGATGAACATGCGCTCGAGCATTTTCTCGATCACCCACAGGCGGCGCGTGTAGCCGATGAAGTAGGTGCCGTACTCGCCACGGCCCGGGTTGGCGAACGGCATGTTGTCGCGCAGGATCTCGTGCTCGCCGTCGGCGTCCTCAATGGTGCACAGGGTTTTGTGCGATTTCTGCGCATCGGCCGGTGCATCGTCCAGCTCGATGTTGTCGTGCTTGGTGCGGCCGATGATCGCCTCCTGCGCCTCGGTCTTCTGCGCGCGCCAGGCATCGAGGTTGTGCAGGTACTTCTGCACCACCACGTAGCTGCCACCGGCATGCGCGGGGTCTTCATCGCCCACGATGGTGGCTTCCGGCAGCGACAGCCCTTCCGGGTTGGCGGTGCCATCGACGAAGTCGAGCAGGTCGCGACCATCGAAATAGCGGAAACCGGCCACATCATCGACCGTTTCCACCGCATCGCCGAACGCCATCAGCAGGTTGCGCTCGAACGCCACGATCAGGTCCATGGTGCGCGCGCGGATGTGGTAAAGCAGGTCGCCCGGCGTGGACACGGCGGTATGGGTGGCGCCCTTGATCTCGCGGAACGGCGCCAGCTCGCGCGGCGGCGCGGTGCCCACCAGCGGCTGCCACACGCGGTGGCCGATGGCCACGTTGCAGGTGAAAGTGCGCTCGATCTCGCGGATGGCGGTGTTCTTGATCAGATCATCGGTGCTGGCCAGCACCTCGCGCGCCTTGGCGATCGACGCCTCGTCATCCTTCACCTTCAGCACCAGGAACGCCGCCGAATGGGTGAGCGGCGCAGTGATCTGCTGCGGCTCGTTGTCGAGCGTGTGGTTGAGGGCGGTGATCGGTGCGGGCTGGGAATTCACGGCAGTTCCTGCTGGCTTCAGACGGGTGCATCGCCCGTGGCGATGTGCCGGCGATCATAGCGGAACCGCCTGACCGGGGACGGAGCGGTTCTCGTTCCGTCCACCGACAAAGGTCGGAAGAGCTCAATCCACGTCACTCCAGACCGCCAGCTCATAGCCATCCAGATCGCGGAAATGGAAGCGGCGGCCACCGGGGAAGGCGAACACCGCCTGCACCACCTCGCCACCGGCGGCGACCACGCGTTGCTGCGCACCGGCCAGGTCCGCGCAGTACAGGATCACCAGCGGACCGCCGTGCGCGCGCACCGGTGCGTCGGCCACGAAGCCACCTTTCAGGCGGCCATCGTCGAACTCGGTGTAGGCCGGGCCATAGTCGGTGAAGTGCCAGCCGAACACCTCGCCGTAGAAGCGTTTGCTGCGGGCGATGTCGGCGACGTTGAATTCGATGTTGTCGATGCGGCGTTCGGCATCGTGGGTGGCGGCATGGCTCATGGGGTGGGTGGCTCCGTGGTTGGAACCCCAGCTTCGGTCAGCGCGGCACGGCGGTCTTGAACGAAACGGCCATCATCGGCCCCATTCCGGGCGCAGCTGCCGGGCGGTCATGCTGGCAAGCTCGCGCGCCTCGCGGCTGAGATGGGCCTGGTCGGCATAGCCAGCCTCGGCGGCCAGCATCGCCAACGAGTGCTGCGGCAGCGCGCGGCTGCGGCGGAGGAAGCGTTGCAGGCGCAGGATCCGCTCCAGCGTCTTGGCCCCGTAGCCGAACTGCACCTGGCTGAAGCGCCGCAGGCTGCGCGGGCTCAGGCTCAGGCGTACCGCGAGCTCATCCAGCGTGGCATGCCCGCTGGCAAGCGCCTGGAACAGGACGTGCGCCCGCTGTGACCGGCTGTCGAGCGCCGCGCCCCCGAGGTGCGGCTGCAGGCAGTGCGCCATCCGCTGCAGGCGCTGCGCAGGCGCGGTGTCGCCGATGGAAGCCGCAGCCTCTACCGCCCATCGACCCTTGAGATCAGCCAACGGCACCGCCTGGCCGATGATTTCGGCCAACGGCAGGCCCAGCGCGGCCAGCGCCTGTCCTGGCCGGAAGCGCGCACCCAGCACCTGCGCGCCCGCTGCCAGCACCGGATGTGCGGCGACCCGGTCAGGGCCGACGACGAACAGCGCACCGTCGCGCCAGAGGATATCCACGCAGCCATCGGGCAGCACGGTGATGTGCCCATCAGCATCGTCAGGAAGCTGGCTCTGCCACAGCTGGCCGAAGCGGCCACGCAGCGGGGCAGGTGCCAGATGCTCCTGGTAGGCCGTGCCGGTACCTGCGAGAGAGGAAGGGTCGCCCATGCCGCATTGTCGCGCCACGCGGCCCATAAAAGTGAAGCCCGGCGCGAGGCCGGGCTTCGGTTGGCGTGTGGGAGAGAGAGAGAGTCACACGCCAGCACAACACGCACTAACGACAGGCGTTTGTTACCAGGAGAAGCGCGGGCCCACGAACCACTCGCGGTCGCCGGCCTTGGCCAGCTTCACTTCGCCACTCAGGCCCCAGTTCTGGTTGAACTTGGCGGTGGCGCCGACGCGGCCGTAGAACTCGCCGTCCGGGTTGATGCCGTGCTTCTTGGTGTAGTCCTCGTAGCCGGCCATCACGTAGCCTTCCACGTACGGGTTGAACGCGGTGCGCACGCCGACTTCGGTCGAGTAGCCGTTGAAGTCCAGGCCGTGCTTCATGTCGAACTTCTGGTACGCGACGCGGGCCACCAGGTCGGTGTTCGGTGCGATGCCGTAGTTGTAGCCGGCACCGATGCGCCACTGGTCGACGTCATTCTTGAACTTGTCGGTCTCCTGCGCGCTGTAGTCGCCGAAGATGTGGAAGTTCGGGTGCACCGCCACGGAACCCTTCACCTTCCAGCCATCGGCGTCGCCGCCCTTGGCATCGGTGTTCACGTAGCCGCCTTCAACGTAGTTGTACGACAGGCCGTCGGTTGCCGATGCAGCGAACGGCAGAGCAGCCAGAAGACCCAGGGCGAGCAGCGAATTCTTGTTCATCGGGACACACCTTTAATTATTTTGGTTTCGTCGGCCGCCTCCCGGGAGGGGGAGAGAGAGGAGGCGGTCGACAGGTGTGAATTATCCGTTAGGGGGTCTAATCAACCCTGAATATTGAACTGACTGGTGTATAAATAAGGCTGGCGTTCAGGGAACTCCACATGCCGCACGCATTCGCCGCGTCACTGCTGTTTCCGCCCCATGCGCGCCGCGCAGTGCGGGTGCTGCTGGTCGTCCTGCCGATGATGCAGCTGCCAGCCAACGCCGCCGAGCGCGCCCAACCTTCTGCGCGCATCGTGGTTCAGACAGACGATGTCACGCGATTCTTCAGCGTGCTGGATGCCAGTGGAGGAAAACCGAGTGCCGAAGATCTGCAGCGCGGCTATCTGGACACCGGCACGGATGCATTGCGCAGCTTCACCGATAGCCGCATCGGTTCGATGGAGCGTTTGGCCAGGACCATCCAGGACAAGCCGGCGTTGTTCGCGAGGGCGCGGACCTGTGCAGCGGCATTGCCGGCGATCCGCGCGCGGGTTGCCGACGCACTCGATCGGTTGGGCACGCTGCTCCCCTCCGCACGTTTTCCTCCGGTCACCATACTGGTCGGGCGGGGCAACAGCGGCGGCGTCACCACCATGGATGGTGTGGTGATCGGACTGGAAGCGCTGTGCAACGCCGACTGGATGCAGCCCGACGTCGGCGATCGTTTCGTGCACCTGATCGCCCATGAGTACGTGCACGTGCAGCAGCCCGGTGCGAGCGTCGATGTCGCGCAGCCCACCCTGCTTTATCAGACGTTGCTTGAAGGCGGCGCCGAGTACGTGGGCGAACTGATCTCGGGGCAACCGGCCAACGCGCATCTGCGTCGTTGGACGCAAGGCCGCGAATGTGCGCTGGAGCGCGCGTTCGTACAGGACAGTGCAGGCACCGATCTTTCGAAGTGGCTGTACAACGGCCCCGGCGATGAAGCACGACGCGGAGATCTCGGATACTGGGTCGGCTACCGCATCGCCCGCGACTATGTTTCGCGCGCGCCAGACAGGACCAGGGCCATCGCTACGCTGCTGGATGTGCGCCCCGACACCGCCGCGACCATGTTTGAGGCGAGTGGATGGAAGCCTGCCTGCACCGCTGTAGATGGCGTCGAAAGGTAGTTGCTGTGACAGCGGCTTCATACTGATGAATTGGCGATCTTGAACAGGCGCAAGGCGCTCCGCCGACGCAGATCAGCTCGCCTGATCCCGCTTGTTAATGCAGGGTCAGAAACGGGCTTCACAGTGCATCCACGTATTCAAATTCCAGCTGAAAGCGCTTGGTAGCAGCGGGAACAAACGCCGCTATATTCCAGCTTCCCCAGACGAAGGAGGGAGTGCAATGAACCTGAACCCGCAACACATGAAGACGGCCCGCGCACTTGCTGTAGCGCTCATCGCTACCGTGAGCCTTGGCGCCTGCGCCTCTTACAAGAACGAGTTTGCAACCATCAACTCGCGTCTCGATCAGCTCGATGTAAAGGTGCAGGGTGCTGCGCAGAGCGCGGAGTCCGCCAACCAGTCGGCACAGCAGGCCAACCAGCGTCTGGACCAGATCGAAGGTCGCGTGCAGCAGCTTGAAAGGGCACCTGCCGGCCGCAAGCCGCGCGGGTAATCGCTCCCTCACCGTTTGAATTGATCCACCTCTGTATCGGGTGTATCGGGACCCAGTGGCCTTCGCCGGCCACTGGCATCCTTCCACCCACGATTGCATTGCAAGGAGCCGTCCCATTCGTACTTCCTCCTCCCCTGCACGCCGCGCCCTCCATGCCGCACTGGCCATGGCACTGGCCGTTGCGTGCAGCGGCGTAGCCAACGCCAGGGACAAGGACGCACCTGCACCACCGGCGGCCGCCGTTGATGAACTTCCGCCCGACCAGAGCGTGTCCGAAACAGTGATCGAGCTGGCTGGCTGGGTCGTCGCCAGCAAGGACAACCAGGGCTATCCGTTTGCGGTCATGGACAAGGCGGCGGCGCAGGTTCTGGTCTTCGGCGGCGACGGCAAGCTGCGTGGCGCGGCACCGGCGCTGTTCGGTTCGGCCATCGGCGATCACTCCGCACCCGGCGTCGCCAAGCTCGCACTCAGCGCGATTCCCGGCCATGACCGCACCACGCCTGCGGGCCGTTTCATTGGTGGTTACGGCCCTTCCGACGATGCCGGACGCGTGCTGTGGGTGGACTACGATTCCGCCGTGTCGATGCATCCGCTGCCGCCCGGCAGCCCGAAGGAAAAGCGAGCCGAGCGGTTGGCATCGCCCTCGCCGGACGATAACCGCGTCACCCACGGCTGCATCAACGTCTCGCCTGCGTTCTACGAGCAGATCGTGCAATCCACCTTCGAGAAGGGCGGTGTGTTCTACATCCTGCCAGACAAGGATTCGATCGCGAAGACGTTCCCCGAGTTCGCGCAGAGCCGTGGGGATGCGAAGGACGAAGACGAGAAGGGCGCGCGGCGCGCGAGCAAGTAGATCGCGCTAGTGTGTTGCCTCGGCCCCCCGCCCAGGCTCACGGTGAAACATGTCGCACTACTATGTCCACAATGGCTACTGCGGCTGGGCCTACGGCACGCCCAGCGATCCTCAGCTGATCTCGCCCGAGGATGCTGCCAGGCTGATGCAGACCGCTGGACTCAGCTCCATGCAGGTTTCATCCATCCTGCCACCGGCCGAGTACGCCGAAGCTGGAAGCCGCATCTTTGAAGTGACGGGCGGCAATCGATTCCTGTTCCTGGGAGACCACTCCGACTGCTCGGATGTCGATTCTGGGAAAGTCTCCTCGCCTCTCGTCATCGACTGGACGGCGGTCTGACACTGTCGTTGTTTGACGCCGTTCTCGGCCCGGCTCTGTCGTCATCGGCTTGGTGCGGCACCTGTACGCCACGTCATCAACTTCGACCCATGTCGCATATTCCCCATGCCGCTACGGCCGTTGCGCCGCCTACATCTGCGGCAGCTTAACAGCGTGCCAAAATGCCGAAAGCGTCTTTGTTTCAGCGTGGAATGCAACTGTTCTGATTGGCACTGCGCAGCGACCCGCGTACAGATGGCGGGCCACCGGAAAATGGGTGGCCGGGCCTCGAAAACCCGTTAGATCAGGAACGTTGTTTGCGCTTGCCAGCCGGCGTCATCCCGCGTGGCGCCGGCTGGCATTCCGTCTGCCGGCTATGGCGGGCGGAGCGTGGAGGCCTTGCGCCTGCCGGTCTTTTTCGTGATCTCCCGGTTTTCGAGCCACGTCTCCGCCCGCCACCTTTGCGTGGCGGCTACCGTCTGTCCTGCACGGAGCACTGCCATGACCACACCGGACTTCCCTCGCCTGCATCCACATCGCTCGTCCGCCACTGGCGGTGGGCCATCAGAGCACGCGGTTGCGACCGATCCGAACGCCTTCATCGCCACGCTTCACCGCATCGGCAAAGGCGCGGCCGCCGACGGCCAGCCCTGGCCGGTGCGTCACCAGATGCTAGGCCGCTGCATGGCCCTGGCCGATGCGGACTGCGCACTGGCAAGCCAGCGCGTGACGCTGGAGCTGCTGCTGGCGGCCGAACGCGTGCGCCAGAACGGCATGGAGGCCGAGTACGTGGGCGATCGGGTGATGGAAGGGCTGATCATGGCGTGCCTGGCCATGAACGCACAGGCCAGCGCACGCATGCGACCGGAAGGGTAACGCGGGGAACAACGCTTGCAGTTGCGCCGGGCACAGCCCGGCGCGGGCACCACATCACTCGCAGAGCGCGCTGTCTTCCTTCAATGCGGCATCCTGCAGTGGCTGGCGCTGTTCGATCTGCGCACGTTGTTCCGCCGTCGGTTCGCCCAGCCACCACACACGGCAGCGCGCGGTAAGGCGGCCGACCATCTTCGCTTCCGCTGGCGAATACAGCATCGCCAACGCGGTGTCGGGGCAGTCGTGGGCCTGGCAGGCGGTGTAGAACCACCATGGCTCGCCCTGCAGCACCAGCAGCTCGCCGGGCCCACTGGGTCCGCTCAACAGGCGTTGGCGCAGCGAGGGAATCTCCTTGTCGCTGGATTCGGCTGCCGTCGTGTTCTTCATCAGGGTGTTGAAGGCCGCCAGCACCTTCGGGTCCTTGCGACCGCAGTCGTCCACGGTGTTGCCGCCGACCAGGGTGAAGAAGTGGGTCGCCAGCGGATTGTCCGCGCAGGTCAGTTCGCCGCCGGCGCTCGGGTCTTCCGGTTCGCCTTCGTTGTCCCACACCGAGGGGTCCACGCCGTCTTCGACGGACGGTTCCTTCTCGACCACCGTGGCCGTGGCCGCAGGTGCTTCGGTGGTCGATGCCGGTACGGCCGGTGCTGCATCCGGCGCCGGTGCCTGTCCGCAGGCGGCCAGCAGCGCGGCCATCATCGCCATCCCTGTGATTCGAATCTTCATTCCGTGTCCTGTTCCGCCCATTCGAGATTCCCGGCAGGTGCGGTCAGCGCACCTTTCGGGTCTCTGATTGTACGGATACAGGGTTGCACTGCAGCGCGCGGTGGCGGCACAACGGCCGCAACCGCGGGCCCCGTCACGGCGGCAGGGTTTTCTGCACGCTGATCTGGATGCCCTGGTTGTCGCGGCTGCTGCTGTCGAACTGGCTCTGGTATTCGGCGCGCAGCGACCAGCCCTTCAGCGTCTGCAGGCCGATACCCGCCCCCAGCAGCGTGTGGTTGCGCGACTGCCGGCCCAGGGTGGCCCGATAGACCGGGCCGGACATCAGGTCGGCATAGCGCATGAAGGCCTCGCTTGAGCCCTGCATGTCATGGCCGAACTCGGCGCGCAGCTGCGGCGTCCACATGCCGTAATCGCGCTTCACCAGCCACTGCGCCAGCACACCTGCGGTAGCGGTGCTGGTGTTCACCGTCTGCTTCCCGTAGTCGAGCGCGTACACCGCATCACCGCGCTCGCGATAGCCATCCAGCGTTGCGCGGGCCAGGTCCAGGCGCCCGTAGGGTGTCAGCAGCAGGTTGTCCAGGCGATGCTGGAAGCCGGTGGAGAACGAGGCGAACCACTGCGTGCCGTCGCGACTGCCGTAGGCGGTATTGCCGTTGTCGGTGATGAAGCGGCGCGCATCGAAACTCAGCCACTGATAGCCAAGCAGGCCATCCACATAGAACCCACCTTCCGGATGGTAGCTGGCGTAGCCGGCGACGCTGTAGCCATCCACCGTGCTGCGGCTGCCATTGCGACCGATATCCGACGCGTCATGGCCATAGCCGATGCCCGCACCCAGGCTCAACGACGGACCCAGCTGACGGTCCGCACCCAGGCTGACGCCGGAGGTGGTGAAGTCGATGCCGTTGCTGCCTGCACCCGGCTTCAGCGTACCGAAGTTCACCGCACCGCCGGTCCAGAACGCGAAGCCGTCGGCCGAGGTGACCGCAGGCGTGGCATCGCCCTGCAGCGCCGGTTCCTCAACCATCGCCAGCGCCTCGCCGCTGGCGCCGATGCCCTTCTGCAGCAGTTCGGTCTGCTGCGCACGGCGCTGGCTGCTGGCCGAACTGAAGGTGATGCCGTTGCTGAAGCCACTGCGACCGCCGCCGGCCCGCAGGCTTTCCAGGCGCCGCTGGAAATTGCCGATCTGGCCGATCGCCATGCGCCGCGCACCTTCCACCTGTGCGTCGAGCACGCCCAGCACTTCGGCATCGCGCGAAGGATCGCTACGCGGCTTGACCATCACATCCACCGTGCCGGGTGCCGAGGTGGCGAAGGCATTGCTCAGCGTGTAGGTCATGCGCACCGCCCCCCCGAACGTCGCCGCTGCGGTGAAGGCCAGCGTGTAGCCGGTGCCGCTGGCGGAGATGCTGGCGGTACCCGCTTCGGCCGGCGAGACCGAAACCACGTTGGCGGCGGTGAACGGTCCGCCGCGTGCGGTCGTGGTCAGGTCCACGTTGACCACGGTGCCGGCAATCGCCGAGGCGGTCAGCGCCGGTGCCACCGGGCGCGGATTGACGTTCACGCTGATCCGCGCCGGTGCCGATGCACCGAACGGGTTGCTGAGCGTGTAGTCGAAATCGACCACGCCGGAGGCATCGGCATCGGCGCTGTAGACAATGCTGGCCCCCTGTACCACGGCCGTACCCGAGGACGGCGCGCGGGTGATGCTGACTGCGGTGAACGGACCATTGAGCGCCCCGGCTTCAGCCTGCACGGTGACCGACTGTCCGGCCAGGACCGTGGCGCTGTGCGCGGCGGCCACCGGTACTGCCAGCGGGGTGACCGTAATGCTCACCGTGGCCGCCGTTGAAGTACCGCCCGGACCGGTGGCGGTGTAGCTGAAGCTGTCGCTGCCAAAGAAGCTGGTGGCCGGGGTGTACACCACGTCCAACCCGCTGGCCACCGCCGTGCCATGCGTGGGTGCCTGTGCGATCGCGATGCTGGTGATCGGCCCGGTGTCGTTGGCGGTGACGTCGACGGTCACCGCCGCATTGGCCGGCGTACTGGCCGCATCATTGACCACCACCGGCACCGGCTGGTTGATGCCCACTGTGAATGCCTGGCTTCCGGTGAAGCCGAAGGTATCGGTCGCGGTGACGGTGAAGCTGTAGCTGCCCGCCGTCGTGGGCGTGCCACTGAGCGCACCGGCACTGCTCAACGCGATGCCGGGTGGCAACGCGCCTGCGCTCAGGCTGTAGGTGAAGCTGCCACTTCCGCCGCCGGCGCTCAGCGTCTGGCTGTAGGCGGTCGCCACCTGCCCGCCAGGCAGCGTGGTCTGGACGAAGACGATCGCCGGCGCATTCACCGCCATCGTGTAGGCCTGGCTGCCGCTGAAGCCGAAGCCATCGGTCGCCTGCACGGTGAAGGTATAGCTGCCGGTGGTGGTCGGCGTGCCACTGATCACACCGGCGCTGCTCAACCCGATGCCCGGTGGCAGCGCCCCGGTGCTCAGGCTGAAGGTGTAGCCGCCGTTGCCGCCGCTGGCCGTCAGCGTCTGGTTGTAGGCGGTGCTGCCGGTTGCGGCAGGCAGCGTGGCCGGCGTGAGCGTGATCGCCGGCGCATTGACCGTGAAGCTGTAGGCCTGGCTGCCGGTGAAGCCAAGGCTGTCAGTGGCGGTGATCGTGAAGGCGTAACTGCCTGCGTTGGTCGGTGTGCCCGACAGGATGCCGCCGCTGGTCAGGCCGATACCGGGTGGCAGCGCGCCCGCGGACAGGCTGAAGGTATGGCTGCCGGTGCCCCCGCTGGCAGTGATCGTCTGCAAGTAGGCCGTGCCGCCGGTCGCGGCCGGCAGCGTCGACGGCGCCAGCGAGATCGTCGGCGCGTTCACGGTCAACGCATAGGACTGGCTTGCACTGAACGGTGCGCCGGTACCGGTACTGCTGTCGATCGCCCGCACGATGAAGTTGAAGCTGCCGGCCTGGGTTGGCGTGCCGGACAGCACGCCGGCACTGGTCAGCGAGACACCCGGGGGCAGTAGACCGCTCTGCAGCACGTAGCTGTAACCGGGCGTGCCACCACTGGCGGAGAACGTGTAGCTGTAGGCAGTGCCAGCAGTGGCACTGCTCAGGCTCGCCGCCGGCAGTACTACGACACCTGCGGCGACGGCACCCGAATAGGACTGACTGCCGGTGAATCCACCGCTGTCGGTCGCCCTGACGGTGACGTTGTAGGAACCAGCCTGGGTGGGTGTACCACTGATCGCCCCGCTGGCCGTGTTCAACAGCAGGCCTGCAGGCAACGCGCCAGCGACGATGGCGTAGCTGAAGGCCGGCTGGCCTCCGCTGGCAACCAGGGTCTGGTTGAAGGCCGTGCCCACTGACATTGCCGGCAGGGTTGCGGGTGCCAGCGTGATGGTCGGGGCAACCACCACCAGCGTATAGCTGCCTGTGGTCGTGAACGGAGCACCTGCGCCGGTGGAACTGTCGGAGGCGGTCACGCTGAAGTTGAAGGTGCCGGCCGCAGTCGGCGTACCCGACAGGCCACCACCGGACGCCAGGCTCACGCCGGGAGGCAATACCCCCACGCTGATCGAGTAGCTGTAGGGCGCCGTGCCGTTGGCGGCGGTAAAGCCCATGCCGCTCAGCGCGGTGCCAGCTGTTGCATTGAGCGTGGCACCCGAGGCCGGTGCCAGCGTCATCGTTGGCGCATTGACGATGAGCGTATAGGCACGACTGCCGGTGTACGGCCCGGTGCCCGTACTGCTGTCCGTGGCGGTCAGGGTGAAGTTGAAGCTGCCACCGCTGGTGGGCGTGCCGGTGATCGCACCACCGCTCGACAGGCTCAGGCCAGGCGGCAGCGCACCGGCGGTCACCGCGTAACTGTAGCCGCTGGTGCCGCCGGATGCGGTTACGGCCTGCGAATAGGCCGAGCCCACGGTCGGGTTGGTCAGCGTGATCGGCGCGATCGAGATCGTCGGCGCGTTCACCGTCAGCGCCAGCGCAGGGCTGGTCGCACTGAAGGGTCCGGTGCCTCCGCTGCTGTCGGTGGCGGTCACTGTGAAGTTGAAGGTACCGCCTGCGGTCGGCGTGCCTGCCAGGCTGCCGTTGCTGGCCAGGGTGATGCCGGCCGGCAGACTGCCCGAGGCGATCGAATAGGTGTAGGGCCCGGTGCCTCCGCCTGCGCTGGCCAACGAGCCGCTGTACGCGGTACCGACCGTTGCAGCAGTCGGGTTGCCTGGCGCATAGGTGAGCGCCGGGGCGGCGATGTTCAGTGTCAGCGTGCCACTGGTGGCGCTGAACGGTCCGATGCCGGTGCTGCTGTCGGTGGCGCGTACGCTGAAGCTGAAGCTGCCATTGGCGGTCGGCGTACCTGCCAGGCTGCCGTTGCTGGCCAGGCTGAGGCCGGGCGGCAGGCTGCCGGAAGCGAGCACATAGCTGTATGGCGTGGCGCCGCCGCTGGCGCCGGCCAGCGACTGGCTGTACGCCGCGCCGACGGTGCCTGCAGGAGGGCTGGTGGGGGTGTAGGTGACGGTTGGCGGCGAGACGGTGAGCGTCACGGTCGCCGGCGCCGACGTACCACCGGCATTGGTGGCGGTGTAGGTGAAGCTGTCTGGCCCCGCGTAGCCGGCCGTGGGGGTATAGGTGATCGACGTTCCCGAAGCGGTTGCAGTGCCATGCGCGGCCTGCGTACCGACCGCAACCGATACCGGGATGCCACCGGTGATGTTCAAGGTGATCGGGTTGCTGGCACTGCCGTAGGCAACCGTCGCACTAACTGGATTGGCGACCGGCGGCACCACGTTCTGCACGTTGATCGACAGGTTGGCGGCCGAGAAGAAGGGCGAGGGCGTGCTGCTGTCGGTGACGCGCACGGTGAAGTTCTTCACCCCCAGTACGGTGGGTGTGCCGGTGATGGCTCCGTTGCTGGCCAGCACCAGCCCGGTGGGCAAGGTGGTGCCGGCATCCAGGATGTAGGTGTACGGGCCATTGCCGCCACTGGCGGTCAGCGTGAAGGAGTACGCCGTATTGATGGCTGCCGCGGAAGGCACATTGGTGACCGTGATGGTCGGCGCGGCAACGCTGATCGAGTAGCTTGCCGTGCCCGTCAACGGGGTGCCGGCACTGTCGGTGGCGGTGACCGAGAACGCGAACGTCCCCTGCGTGGTCGGCGTGCCGGACAGGAGGCCAGTGCCACTCAATGTCATTCCGGCCGGCAGTGCACCGGAAGTGACTGCATAGCTGTAAGGCGCAGTGCCACCGCTGGCGCTGAGCGTGACACCTGCATAGAGCACGCCCACGGTTGCGCCGGGCACGGTGGCCGGCGAAATCGTGATCGGCGAGGCCGCTGCCTGGATGTACACGGTGACCTGCACGTTGTGCGAGCCGGTACCATCATCGAAGGCGAAGGTGTCGGTCGTCGATCCGTTGCCGCTGTGGGCATAGGAGATTTTCGAGGCCGCATGGCTGGTGATGGTGGCGGTACCGTTGCCGGCCGGCGTGGTCACATTGCCGATGCCGAAACCGGGTACGCCCTGGCAACTCGAGGCGTCGATGATGATGGTGCTGCCGGCAGCCATCGGTGAACCCGCGCTGGCATTGGTCGGCGTGAAAACCGAGCATGCTGCATGTGAAAATCCGGGCAGCGCGAGTGTAGCGCCCAGCAGCAGGATTGCCCCAAGGCGGCCCCAAAAACGACGGCCGAGCCCATAGCGCATCGCGTCGCGATGCATCGACTCTGCGTGCCACATGTTTTGCCCCCTGCTTGCCCGGCTTCCCGACGGGCGCTGCGCCTTGTAGCGCGAGTGAGAAAACCGCCGTGGCGCCCGGTCGGGCAGCCGCGGTTCCTGACCTCCCCACCCGGCAGACTCCCTGGCCCTGCCCGGCGGTCCTGCCCCTCGAATCCCTGAATCACGTGGGCAGACAGCGCGATATTCTTGCCCACAGCCACTGGCACTTGTCAAGGATCCCGATAATGCGCCAGAGTTATATCGCCGGCCGGGGGCCAAGTGCCGGCGCCTATCCCAGGGGGAAAATCGTATGTCGGAACCCTTTCTCGGGCAGATAATGCCCGTGGCGTTCAACTTCGCGCCGAAATACTTCGCTTTCTGCAACGGTCAGCTGATGTCCATCCAGCAGAACAGTGCGCTTTTTTCGCTGCTGGGCACGCTCTATGGTGGCAACGGCACGACCAATTTCCAGCTTCCGGACCTGCGCAGCCGCACGCCCAGGGGATCCACCAACGGCAGCAACATGGGTGATCGCCAGGGGGTGGAGAGCGTAACCCTGCAGACGTCGCAGATTCCCCAGCACGCGCACGTTTTCGGCGGCACCACCGCCGACGGTACAACGCGTATTCCACAGGGCAACGTGCTGCTCGGCAAAACCGGTACGCAGAATGTCTACGGCGCTTCAAGCGGAACGCAGGTGCCCTTGAACGTACTTGATACCAGCGGCCAGACGCTGCCACACGCGAATCTGCAACCGTATCTGGTCATCAACTTCTGCATCGCACTTTCTGGACTCTACCCTTCGCGCGGCTGACCGGAGTTTCTGCCATGTCTCAACCCTTTGTTGGCGAAGTCCGTCTGTTTCCCTACAACTTCGCGCCGGTAGGCTGGTTCGATTGTGATGGCCGACTGCTGCCCATTTCGGAATACGAAGTGCTGTACATCTTGCTGGGCACCACCTACGGCGGCGATGGTGTGAACACCTTCGGACTGCCCAACCTCAGCGGGCGCGTACCGGTTCACCAGGGCACTGGCAGCGGCCTCGGCACGTATGTGCTGGGTCAGGCCGCCGGCAGCGAATCGGTCACCCTGACCACCGCGCAACTGCCCACGCATACCCATGTGTTCAATGCGGTGAACTCGGCAGCCACGTCGCCGGCACCCGGGCCGACATTGCAGCTCGGCGCAATCAGTGGCGACACGCTGTATACCGACAGCACCACCGACCTTGGCAGTGGCACCCTCGTGGCAGCATCGGTGAGCGCGATCGGCGGCAGCCAGCCACATGACAACACCATGCCCTCGCTGGTCGCCCGCTACTGCATCGCATGGGCCGGCGTCTTCCCATCGCAAGGCTGACGATCACCGACCGCCTACCAGGACTCCTATCATGAGCGATCCCTTTACCGGCGAAATCCAGATCTTCGGCTTCAATTTCGCCCCCTACAACTGGGCGATGTGCCAGGGACAGCTGTTGCCGATCCAGCAGAACACCGCGCTGTTCTCATTACTGGGAACGACCTTCGGTGGCAACGGCACCAGCAACTACCAGCTGCCGAACTTCACCAACAACATCGCATGCGGCCAGGGCACCGGCCCCGGCCTGTCGCAGCGCGACATGGGTGAGACCTTTGGCAGCGACAGTGTCACCCTGTCGATCAACGAGATGCCCAACCACACCCATGGCGCACGCATCTACAACCAACCCGACACCGCGCATCGCAGTGGCGTACCTGCCAATGGCAATGCATTGATCACGCCGGAGTCGAGCCCGATCCTGGCCGTGACACCGACGGTCAACAGTGCCTTCCCGCTGACGACGGTGGGCCTCGCTGGTGGGAGTCTGCCGCATGAGAACCGGCAGCCCTATCTCGCCCTGAACTTCTGCATCTGCCTGTCCGGCGTCTTCCCGACGCGGCCGTGACGGCGAACGTGGCACTGGCCTTTCCCTCGTTGCGGGCAGCGTGGCTGCCTGCGACGGGGGACGGTCTTCCCGCAGGTATAAGCGTGCGTGAAGCACAGGATGGCGACCTGCCCTTCCTGCAGCGGCTCTATGCCGAATCGCGTGCGGCCGAGCTGGCCAATGTGCCGTGGCCGGACGCCTTGCGGCACGCCTTCCTCGATAACCAGTTCGCGCTGCAGCACCTGCACTACACGCGGCATTACCAGCCTGCGCACTATCTGCTGGTCGAGCAGGCTGGCCAACCGATCGGCCGCCTTTACCTGCATTGCGACGAGCACGAAGCCACCCTCATCGATATCGCCCTGCTGGACGCCGTGCGCGGCCGTGGCATCGGCTCGGCCCTGGTGCGCTGGGTACAACGCGCGGCGCACGCCGTGCCGCTGCACAGCGTCGTCCTGCATGTCGCCTGGGAAAATGTGGCCGCGCGCCGGCTTTACGAACGGCTCGCGTTCCACACCGAAGGCGATACCGGCAGCCACCTGCGCATGCGCTGGGTGGCGACAGCGGTCAGTTGAACAGCGCCTGGTAGATGAAGCCGGTCCGATCACGCGCGATCGGCACCAGGAAGATGCCGAACTCGCCTAGCCCGTGGTGGCGCATGGTGTAGGTGCGCTGCGGGAACAGCACCGCCGATTCATTGCGGAACAGCAACGAGAACGGCGCGCGCATCTGGCCGGCAATCCGCTGATCTGGCAGCGGCGCAGCTTCCACCAGCACGAAGGGAACACCGGTGTTCTCGATGTCGGCGCTGAACGTTTCGTTGAGATGACCTGCAAACTGGTCCAGCTGGAAAAAGTGCATGCGTCGCCTCCCCCGGTTGATGTCGAGCATGCCGAAGCATCCGTGTGCTTTCAATGGGGCCTGCACCAACGCCTGCCGGGCATGGATGGGAGATACTCGCCGCTGCGCTCGCTGACGCGAGCAG
The DNA here is from genome assembly GCF_039673015.1 of Stenotrophomonas sp. TWI1409. Lineage (NCBI taxonomy): Bacteria > Pseudomonadati > Pseudomonadota > Gammaproteobacteria > Lysobacterales > Lysobacteraceae > Stenotrophomonas > Stenotrophomonas sp. TWI1409. The sequence goes on along the minus strand of NZ_JBDJKU010000033.1, from coordinate 9,373 downwards.
GGATCGAGCCCATGCGCATCTGCCTGCTGCTTTTCGCACTGTCCGGCCCGCTGATGGCCGCCGACGCCCCGCCCTCCACGCGGTCCGCCAGCCCGCTGCCGGATGCGCCGCTGCCCCCTTCGCTGGACCGCGTGCTGCGCGATTACGAGCAGGCGTGGCGTGCGGGTGACGCCAAGGCGTTGGCCGGGTTGTTCGCCGAGGACGCTTTCATCCTGCAGAGCAACCAGCCGCCCGTGCGCGGACGCGATGCGATTGAACGCGCGTATGCCGGACAGGGTGGCGGCCCGTTGCGGCTGCGTGCGTTGGCGTACTCGGTGGAGGGGAACGTCGGCTACATCATCGGTGCCTACACCTACGGCAACAACATAGGGGACACCGGCAAGTTCACGCTGACACTGAAGCGCGTGGGCGACGGGCCGTGGTTGATCTTCTCGGACATGGACAACACCAGCGCGCCGCCACGGTCGCGGTGATTGCTGCCGCCGGGCGCCAACCAAGGTTGGCAGCTACCAGAAGCGGGTTCGGCAGTAGATCCACGCCATGCGTGGATGGGTCGCGCACAAAAAAACCCCGGCACGTGGCCGGGGTTTTTCGATTCACTTGAACAGCGTGTCCGGATATTCCGGTTTCTGTTCCCGCGCCAGCAATGCGCGCAGGCCTTCTTCCGGCGTCTGCTCGCCGTGCAGCACGGCACGCACGCGGTCGGAGATCGGCAGGTCGATGCCATGGCGGCGCGCCTGTCGCATCACTTCGTCGGCGGTCTGCACCGACTCGACCACCTGGCCGATTTCGCGCACGGCATCCTGCAGCGTCTGGCCGCGGCCCAGGGCCAGGCCCAGGCGGCGGTTGCGCGACAGGTCGCCGGTGCAGGTCAGCACCAGATCGCCGAGGCCGGCCAGGCCCATCAGCGTTTCCGGCTTGGCGCCGATCGCCGCGGCCAGGCGCAGCATCTCGTTGAGGCCACGGGTGATCAGGCCGGCACGGGCGTTGAGGCCCAGCTGCATGCCATCGGCCACGCCGGTGGCCACGGCCAGCACGTTCTTCATTGCGCCGCCCAGCTCGGCACCGACCATGTCGTCGCCGGTGTAGGCGCGGAACGCCGGGCCATGCATCGCCTCGGCCACCGTCTGCGCGAACTCGGGCACGTCGCCGTGCACGGTGATCGCGGTCGGCAGGCCCTGGGTCACTTCCTTGGCGAACGACGGCCCGGTGACGACGGCCAGCGGCACGTCCTCACCCAGCACTTCACGCGCCACTTCATGCAGGAAGCGGCCCGAACCGGGTTCGAAGCCCTTGGTGGCCCAGGCCACGCCGGCACCGGCCGGACGCAGCGGCGCCAGCGCGCGCACGGTTTCACCGAATGCATGCGACGGGGTCACCACCAGGATCCAGGCCGCGCCCTCCACCGCCGACGCCAGGTCGGTGGTGGCACGCAGGCTGTCCGGCAGCGGGATGCCCGGCAGGTAGCGCGGGTTCTCGTGGCGCTGGTCGATGGCCTCGACCACGGCAGCGTCGCGCCCCCACAGCACGGTCGGGTGACCGTGCCGTGCGAGCAGGCTGGCCAGCGCGGTTCCCCAGGAACCGGCGCCCAGCACGGCGATCTTGTCAGCGGTAGTGCTCATCCGTGACGTCGCGGCAGGAATCAGGCGTTGCCAGCCGGCTCGGAGTCAGCCAGCGACGGTGCGTCGCCCTGCTCCTGGCGCTGGCGCAGGGTTTCTGCGTACAGGCCTTCGAAGTTGATCGGCTGCAGGAAGAACGGCGGGAAGCCGCCGGCCTGGATCAGGTCGCTGATCAGCTGGCGCACGTACGGGAACAGGATGTTCGGGCACTGGGTGCCGAGCAGCACGTCGATCGACTGCGGATCCAGGCCCACCAGGCCGAACACGCCGGCCTGCTTCACTTCGGCCACGTAGGCGGTGCGCTCACCGGCCTGGCAGGTCAGGGTCACGGCCAGCACGACTTCGAAGGCGTTCTCACCCAGGCGCTGCACCTGCTGGTTCAGGTTCAGCTGCAGCTCCGGCTGCACCTGGTCGTTGAAGATGGTCGGGGCGTTCGGCGACTCGAAGGAGACGTCCTTGACGTAGATCTTCTCGACGGTGAAAGCGGGGCCGGTGGCGGCATCGACCGGCGCAGCGGCGCCGTTGGTGATCTCTTCGGACATTTCCAGTAACTCCAGGTGAATGCAATGAAAACGATGGTCGAACTACTGCGATGGGGGCGGAATCAGGCCCATACAAGGCCGGATCCGCCACCTGCGACAATCAGTTGCGGCCCTTGACCAGCGGCAGTTCGGCCTGCTGCCAGGCAGGAATGCCGCCGTCGAGCACGTAGACCTTCTCGAAGCCGGCCTTCTTCAGCGCCTTGGCGGCGGTTTCCGAGGCGTTGCCGCTGCGGCACACCAGCACCACCGGCGACTGCCTGGCGTTGGCCACCAGCTTGTTTTCCGGGCCGAAGGCACTGGCCTGGGCGTTCCGGCTGCCGGCGATGTGGCCCTTCTCGAAGTCACCGCTGGCCGACAGGTCGACCACCACCGTGCCGCCCGCGTTGATCAGCTGGGTCAGTTCGGCGGGCTTGATGCCCTTGAAGCCCCGGAACAGGCGGCGGATCTCGGTGACGATGATGGCCACGGTCAGGCCGACCAGGGCCGCGGACAGCATCGGGTTTCGGCCTGCAAAGGCCAGCAACTCTTCGTAATTCACTCAGGTCACGGGTCGATTAAGCGGGCGCCGATTGTCGCACAAGCCGGACGCGGCCCGTCACTGCCCCTTCCACAGGTCCGGCAGGCCGGCGGTCTGCCACCAGCGCTTTGCCTCCGGGTCCCAGCGCCAGCGCTCGACCACGACCACGGTGCGCTCGGCCTGGGTGTTCTGGTTGATCACCCCGATTTCGACCCTGCGCTCGACCAGGCCCCCGTCCAGCGAGGCGCTGCTGCGCTCGCGGTAGGACGACACGCGCAGCTGCGCGTAACGGTTGAGCTCGAACTCGGTCGGCGGCTTTTCCTTGCGCAGCTTCGGGTCGAGGTAGCCGATGGCATCGTCCATGCTGCCCCAGCGGATGGTCGCCCCGTAGGCGATCTGGGTCTCTTCCAGCAGCTTGCGCTGCTTGCGGCTGAGGTCGTCGGCCGAGGCCACGGCGCTGGCCAGCAGCAGGGAACAGATCAGGAACTGGATCAGGCGGCGCATCAGTGGTTTCCCCGGAACGTCAGCCTGCCATCCTACCCTTTGGCGAAGGCAACGAAGCGACCGCTGAATTCGGCGGCGGGCTTGCCATCGGCACCGGGCTGGGTGGCGATGATGCTGATGCGGGCCTTGCGGCGCTGGCGGAAGGTGTTCAGGAAGGCGTCCCAGCCGGTGGCTTCGGCCGCTTCGGCGTGGGCGTGCAGGTCTTCATAGACCGGCGCCAGGTAGCGCAGGTTGCTGTCGGCCACATAGACCTCGGCATCATGGCCTGCCAGGCGCAGGCGCAGGCTGACCAGCGCCCAGCCGGACAGGGTCAGCACCGAGGCCAGGCTGCCGCCGAAGGCGTTGCCCTTGTCGTTGACGTTGGCAGCCAGCGGCGCGGTGATGCGCAGCACGCCGTCGGCATAGCCATCGAGCTGGATCTGCATGGCGCGTACCGCCGGCATGCAGTCCAGCACGTCCTGCAGGGCGGCCAACGAGGAAGTCAGGGCATCAACGGACATCGGAGCAGCGACCACGACAACGAAGGGCCCGCATAATGCAGGCAATGGTCGACCATACGATACCCACTGGCGCCAGCCGTTCCGGCGCGCGCTGGACCCTGATCTCGCTGCGCCCGCAGGGCCAGCATGCGGCGCTGCGCCGCGCCGTTGCTGGGCTGGGCGGGCATGTGCTGGCCCTTTCGCCGTGGCGGTTGCAGCGCCTGCACGGCACGCCCGTGCTGCGCCAGCTGCAACGCGCGCTGAACTGCGATCGGGTGGTGTTCACCAGCCCGGCCGCCGTTACCGCAGCCGCCACCCTGTTGCCACTGGCCGAGGCACAACGCAGCCCGTGGCTGACCGTGGGCGAAGGCACCGCGCGCGCGCTGCGGGCGCAGGGTGTCGCCGAGGTGCATGCGCCGCAGCGGATGGACAGCGAGGGCCTGCTGGCGCTGCCGGTACTGGCGGACGTACGCGGCCTGCGCATCGGGCTGGTGACCGCCCCCGGGGGGCGCGGCCTGATTGCTGCGCAACTGCAGGCGGCCGGCGCCAGCATCGAGCGCGCCGATGTCTATCAGCGTCGCCTGCTGCGCCTGTCGCCACGCACGCTGGCTCGATTGGCGCATTCAGCGTATCCGTGGGTGCTGGCGGTCAGCAGTGGTGAGGCGTTGCTGCATTTCTGGCAGCAGCTTCCGCCGGCATTGCAGCAACGCTGTCAGGCACATGCCACCGCCGTCGTGGCCAGCGAACGGCTGGACGAACAGGCGCACGCATTGGGGCTGCAGCGCGTGGTGCGCGCGGCCGGGCCCACCACCGCGCAGCTGGTGGCGGCTGCACACGCCACGCTCACCGTCCCGGCAGCGAACTGAACAGGGACGTGGGTCACGCTTGCCGCTGTGGTCGGCAACAGTGATGCTGTGCACAACGCGGCCTGCCGGAACCTGACCGGCGACGGTGCCGACAAGGAAGCCCCATGAACGAGACTCCGCCCGTTTCCCCGCCCCGTCGACCCGTGCGCTGGCTGCTGCCGCTGGCCGGGGTGGTCGTGCTTGGCGTGGGCGGCTATGCCGGCTGGTACGTCTGGCAGCAGCAACAAAACGAACAGGAAGCGCAGGCGCAGACCACGGCCGTACAACTGCAGGGCCTGCAGGCGACGCTGGATGCATTGCGCCGCGACCAGCGCGCAACCAGCCAGCGCCTGCAGGATGCGGCGACCACCAACCGCGTGCTGCGCGACGAGATGCTGGGCCTTTCCCAGCGCAGTGCGCTGCTGGAAGAGAACCTGGCCAAGCTGGCCGACAGCGCCAACCAGGGCCGTCAGGCGGTACAGCGCGATGAGGCCGAACTGCTGCTGACCCAGGCGGCGCAGCGCCTGAACTACGCCGACGACGTGGAAGGCGCACGCCGCCTGTATGCACAGGCCGCCACCGCGCTGGCCGATCTGCCCGACAGCGACGGCCTGAACCTGCGCCAGGCCCTGGTACAGGAACGGGATGCACTGGATGCGCTGGGCACCGGCCCGCGCGTGCAATCGCTGCAACGCCTGGATGCCCTGGCCAAGGCCCTGCAGGGCCTGCCCTCGCAGGTGACGGGTAGCACCGCGCCCGGCGCCGGCAAGCCCTGGTGGCAGGCCACGCTGGCACCGTTCGTGGACATCACCCCGAGCCGCCAGAATGGCCCGCTGACCGCCGCCGAACGCCGCAATGCCGACGATGCGCTGCAGCTGGAACTGACCCTGGCGCGTGCCGCAATCGAACGTGGCGACCGCACCGGTCGCGATACCGCGTTGGCGCGCGTGGAACACTGGGCACAGCGGCGTTGGCCGGATTCACCGGCCCTGCGCGCGCAACGTGCTGAACTGAAGGCCTTGCGCGAGCTTCCGCTGCAGGCCAGCAACAGCGTTCTTGGCAGCACCCTGCAGCAACTGCGCACCCAGACCGACCGGAGGTAATCCCCCATGAAACCCCTGCAATCCCTGGTCGTGCTGTTGCTGGCCGTGGCCATCGGCGTGGTGGCCGCGCAATGGCTCGGCGCCGATGACCTCAACCGCTTCGGCGAAGTGACCCTGCGCTACGGCGGCTACGACTACCACAGCAACCTGCCCAAGGTGGCACTGCTGTCGGTGATCGCGGTGCTGGTGCTGTGGCTGCTGTGGAGCCTGATCGCTGCACCGTTCCGCGCCTGGGGCCGCTACCGCCGCAAGCAGGGCCGGGTGCGCCTGATCGACGGCCTGCAGGCCTATGAGCACGGCCAGTGGCAACGCGCGGAAAAGCTGCTGGATGGTGCCGCCAAGGATCCGGAAGTGAGCGCGGTGGCGCTGGCCAATGCCGTGCGCAGTGCGCAGGCACGTGCCGACGGCCCCGCCGGTGAAGCCCTGCTGCAGCGCCTGGGCGAGAGCGATGCCACCCTGCAGGCGCTTCTACGCGCCGAACAGCTGCTGGCGCGCGATCTGCCGGTGGATGCGATCAACGCGTTGGATGTGGCGACGATCCAGCCGCTGCCGCCGCGCGGCCTGTGGCTGCGTACCGAAGCGCTGGCACAGGCCGGCCGCGCCCACGAGGCGTATGGCCAGCTGGGTGCACTGCGCCAGAGCAAGGTGCTGCCGGCCGACGCAAACAGCGAACTGGAAGCACGCCTGGCCGCACAGGCACTACTGGAAGCGGCCGACGTCAATGCGCTGGCCGCGCAATGGGAAGCCACGCCGAAGGCGCTGCGGCCAACCCCGGACGTGGTGGGTGCGTATGCCAGTCGTGCGGTTGCATTGAACTGGGACGAACCGGCGCTGCTGGCGTTGGAACAGGCACTGGACCAGCGTTGGGATGACGAACTGGTGGCGCTGTATGGCCGCCTGCCGGCCGAGCGCCTGGCCACGCGTCAGGCCAACCTCGCGCGCTGGCGCAACGTGCACGACAGCTCGGCTGCGCTGCGCCTGGCACAGGGCCGCGTGGCCCTGGCCCAGCAGCAGTGGGATGCCGCCGATGCGTTCCTGCACGAGGCCATCGCCGCGGGCGCCGGTGCCCCGGCGTGGGAGGCACTGGGTGAGCTGTTCGCACAGCGTGGCGAGCACGCGCTGGCCGCGCAGTGCCTGGCCAATGCGCTGCGACTGCAGCGTGGCGAGGACAGCGTGGAACTGGTGCGCGGCACCGAAGCGCCGCTGCGTGCCACGGTGGAGGAGCAGCCGGTTACGGTGCAGCCGCCGGTGTATGACGCCAACGAAGAGCGCGACGAATTCGGCAATCCACGGTTGCCGTGAAGCGTGCCGACCAACGGTCGGCACCCACCGGAGCAGAAAAACGCCGCCCATTGGGCGGCGTTTTCATCTGTGAAATCCGGTAGTCGCCAACCTTGGTTGGCGCGCGGTCGCAACGATCAGCGTTCGACGATCGCCACTACGCCCATGCCGCCGGCGGTGCAGATCGACACCAGCGCGCGGCCACCGCCGCGTTCGGCCAGCTGCTTGGCGGCGGTGGCGATGACGCGTGCGCCAGTCGCCGCGAACGGGTGGCCAGTGGCCAACGACGAGCCCAGCAGGTTGATCTTGTCCGGGTCGATGCGACCCAGCGGTGCATCCAGGCCCAGGCGGTTGCGGCAGTAATCCTCGCTCTCCCACGCACGCAGGGTGCACAGCACCTGCGCGGCGAAGGCTTCGTGGATCTCGTAGATGTCGAAGTCCTGCAGGGTCAGGCCGTTGCGCTTGAGCATCTCCGGCACGGCCACGGTCGGCGCCATCAGCAGGCCTTCGCCATGCACGAAGTCCACCGCCGAGACGTGCGCGTCACGCAGATAGGCCTGCGGCTCATGGCCGTGGGCGCGCGCCCACTCTTCGCTGGCCAGCAGCACGGCGGCGGCGCCGTCGGTCAGCGGCGTGGAGTTGGCGGCGGTGAGCGTGCCGCGGCCGGAAACCTTGTCGAACGCCGGCTTCAGCGTGGCCAGCTTCTCCAGCGAAGTATCCGGGCGCAGGATGTTGTCACGCTCGACACCACGGAACGGTGCGATCAGGTCGTTGAAGAAACCGCGCTCATAGGCGGCAGCCAGCTTCTTGTGCGACGACACCGCCCACTCGTCCTGCGAGTCACGCGAGATGTTCCATTCCTTGGCCATGTCCTCGCAGTGGTCGCCCATGCTCTTGCCGGTGCGCGGCTCGGCCACGCCCGGGAACTCGGGCTTGAGCTCGGAGAACTTGAAGCCAGCGGTCAGCGCGCGGATCTTGTCGCCAGTGCTCTTGGCACGGTTGGCGGCCAGCAGGCGCGCGCGCAGCTTCTTGCCGTAGACGATCGGCACGTCGGAGGTGGTATCCGAACCGCCACCGATACCCGATTCGATCTGGCCCAGCGCGATCTTGTTGGCAACCGTGATGATGCTGTCCAGCGAGGTGCCGCAGGCACGCTGCAGGGTGATGCCCGGGGTCAACGGCGACAGGCCGGAGGACAGCGTGGCTTCGCGGCCCAGGTTCCAGTCGCTGGAGTGCTTGATCACCGCACCCATCGCCACTTCACCCAGCTGCTGGCCATGCAGGCCGAAACGTTCAACCAGCGCGCCCAGCGTGCGGACCGACATGCCGAGGTTGCCGACATCCGAATACGCGGTGTTCTGGCGGCAGAACGGAATGCGGACGCCACCGAGGATGGCGACGGGACGAGCGTTGGGCATGGAGATACCTGGCATGGATGAGGGTGTCTGCAACATGGCCTGCACGACGGAGCAGGCATAATGGAGCCAAGTGTAGCTGCCGCCCTGTGATGGGCCAACCGTGGAACCATGAGCAAACCCGACCCCGCGATGAATGCCCTTGGCGTGCTGGCCCTGGAACTGGCCGGCGGCGAAATCCCCCGCCAGGCGGTGCTCAGCGCCGAACAGGCCGGTGAACTGGCCGATCGCGTCGGCCGCGACCTGTCCAAGCTGGTGCCGCAGGTGGCCGAGCTGGACCTGGTGTTCGCCGCCGCCCATTTCGATCCGGCCGAAGTACTGCGTCCGGGCTGGCCGATCCACCGCCGTCTGGAAGAACTGCAGATGCGTGCGCCGGGCCGTAACCAGGGCCCGCGCCTGCTGGCCTTCGGTACCGATGCCAACGGTGACGTGCCGCTGCCGTTCCAGGCCGATGCCAGCCTGGTGGGCGGTGGCCTGCGCGTGGTGCCGTTCCTGCTGACCGGCAGCGACGTGGCGACGACCAATATGGTGGCCGAGGCGCTGGAAGACACGCTGCTGGCCAACGGCATGGCCCATGCCGACACCGCATTGATGGCGCAGAACAGCTTCGGTGCCCGCATCGAGCATGCGCGCTATTTCACCGTGAATGATCTGGCCGCGATGATGTCGATGCAGTACGACAATCAGGGCCTGGCCGCGCTGTGGCCGCTGATCGAGACCGCGATCATGGCCCCGGGCGAGGACGAATGGCTCAACGCCGCGCCCGAGCCGCTGCTGCGCTACACGCACGGCGAGGCACGCATGGCGCTGTTCGATCCGGCCGGCTGGTGCGCGCACTACAACCACGGCAAGAACGACTGCGACCGCCTGAAGGGCATCTACGAGCAGTTCCTGATGCGCCAGCGGCAGATGGCCGCGGTGCTGGAAGCGCACGGCGTGCCGGTGCTGTTCGTGCACTGCGAGGCCGGTCAGGACGCGCGCGAACTGCTGGCGCGCTGACCCGGGTGGCCTGTTGGTAGTGCCGGGGGCGGGGCGGCCCCCCCCCGGGGCGGGGGGTGGCGGCGCCCG
>NZ_JBDJKU010000032.1:0-49890 GCF_039673015.1 Stenotrophomonas sp. TWI1409 | reverse complement strand
CGGCGGGGGTGGCCGCCCCCGCGGGCGCGCGGGGGGGGGGCCGCAAACCGGGCAACGCTTCTGGTGGGGCGGGCCGGGGCCCGGCACTACCGTCGAATCGTCACACGCCCATGTAACGGCCCGGGCGGTGGTTGAACATCAGCACCAGGCTGAGCACCACCGCGCCGATCGCCGAGTACAGCACCTTCGACGGCGACAGCACGAAGAACGCGGCCACCATCAGGCAGGCGTCGTAGGACATCTGCACCTTGCCCGCGCTCCAGCCGCGGGTGCGCTGCAGGTACACCGCCAGGATACCGATGCCGCCGAGGCTGGCGCGGTGGCGGATGAAGAACAGGATGCCCAGGCCGGACAACGCACCGCCCACGATCGCCGAATACAACGGGTTGATGTGCGAGAAGTCGATCCAGCGCGGCAGCAGGTCGGTCAGCACGCCACAGGCGGTGACCGCGGCGAAGGTCTTCAGGGTGAATTCCCAGCCCATGCGCCGCAGCGCCACCCAGTAGAACGGCAGATTGACCAGCACGAACACCAGGCCGAAGTTCCAGCCCATCGAATAGTGCAGCAGGAAGGCCATGCCGGCCATGCCGCCGATCATCAGCCCACCCTTGGCGAAGATGGCCAGGCCCAGCGAGGCCACCATCGTAGCCAGCACCATGCCCTGCACGTCCTCGGCAATCGAGTGGCGAAGCGCTTTTTCGTCGGCGGTGGTGCCGGCGCTGTCGGGCGGCGGGGTCAGCGGACCAGCGGTGACCAGGTGGCCGTCAGCGTCGTCGCACGGCGCAGAGCCATGGGCGGGAAGGGACATACGGGTGGGGGAACAGCAGGTGGGGAGCGATATTAGACACGATCTGCATGACAGTTGCAGATGAAATCGTTCAGCTGCGCTCGCCCATTCAGGTTATTCCGGAGGCATCACCGGCAGCACGGCCAGCATGTCCTCGCCATCATCGTCCATGCCGGTCTCGACGAAACCGAAGCTGCCATAGAAGGCGCCCGCCACCGGATTGCGCGGGTTGTAGCAGATCTCGATCTCGGCCAGGCCGGGCGTGTCCCGGATCTGCGCCAGCGCCACTTCCAGCGCGCGCCGCCCGATGCCACGCCCCTGCCAGCGCTGATCGACCATGAAGCGCCAGATCGAGATGCGCTGCGGCGTCTCCGGCACCCACATGAAGAACCCGACCAGCTCGCCATCGGCCTGGATGGCGCGGGTCTGGTAGCCGGGATGGAATGCTGCCTGCACCAGCGACCAGGTATTGCCGGCCACGAAGTCCTGCTGCGCCTCGCTGACGTCGAGATCGCACACGGCTTCGTAGTTGTCGACGGTGATCGCGTCCAGCGTGACCTGCATGAGGGCGTCCTGCCTCGGGATGAACGCCCAGTCTGCCTGACCCCGGAGGCCGTGTAGCCTGACCCCCACACGACCGTTCAGCGCCGGGTTGCCTGCTCAGCCCTTTCCGGCCAGATGGTGCGCCACCAACGCATTGGCATGGCCGTGGCCCAGCCCATGCTCGCTTTTCAGGAAGCTGACCAGTTCCATGTGTTTCAGGCCCTTCTTGCCCGCCAGCAGCCCGAACCAGTGCGTCACCGGTTGCCCATAGGTCTTCTCGATGGAGGGGAAGTACGAGGCCGGGCCTTTCGGCTTGGTGTCAGTGCTCATGTGGAAGCTCCTTGCATTGGATGTACGGGTACGACGAACCGGGGAGCCGGAAATCGACAGATCCGTTCAATCCGGGAGCCGTATCATCCCTTCATGCCCCGTGAAAACCTCAACGACCTGCAGGCCTTCGTCCACGTTGCCCGCGAAGGCAGCTTCACCAGGGCCGCCGCCCAGCTGGGCGTTTCCCAGTCGGCGCTCAGCCATGCCATGCGCGGGCTGGAAGAGCGCCTCGGCGTGCGCCTGCTGACCCGCACCACCCGCAGCGTGTCCACCACCGAAGCCGGTGCGCGCCTGCTCGAGACCCTCGCCCCGCGCCTGGCCGAGATCGAGGACGAACTGGCCGCACTGGCCGAGTACCGCGAACGCCCGGCCGGCACCATCCGCATCAATGCCACCGGCCATGCCGCCGAATACATCGCCTGGCCGCGGCTGGCGCCATTGCTGCAGCAGTATCCGGACCTGAAGGTGGAACTGGCTGCAGACTACGGCCTGGCCGACATCGTCGCCGAGCGCTACGACATCGGTATCCGCCTCGGCGAACGGCTGGCGCGCGACATGATCGCGGTACCGGTCAGCCCACCGCTGCGCATGCGCGTGGTCGGTGCGCCCAGCTACTTCCGCCAGCATGTGGTGCCACGGCATCCGCACGACCTGGCCAACCACAACTGCATCACCCTGCGCCTGCCTACGCATGGCGGACTGATGCCGTGGGATTTCGGCCGGGACGGCAACGAACTGAGCGTGCGCGTGACCGGTCAGTGGACCTTCAACACCATGGGCATGACCCGCGCGGCTGCACTGGCCGGCAGCGGGCTGGCCTGGCTGCCGGAAGACCAGGTGCAGCCGATGCTGGACGATGGCCGGCTGCAGTCGGTGCTGGACGATTGGTGCCCGCACTTCGATGGCTACTACGCGTATTACCCGTCACGCCGCCACGTCACCGTGGCGATGCGCACGGTGCTCGATGCGTTGCGCGGGCCGATGGCTGGATGAGCTGAGGAGTGCGGACCAACGGTCCGCACCCACCTGGTGATCAGCCCTTGGCCTGCGCGGCGCGCTGCGCGTTGTAGCGCTCACCGACAATCGACACTTCATCCAGCGCCTGCGCGATGCGTTGCAGCTCCTCCGGCGCCAGCTGCAGGTCGGCCGCGCCCAGGTTTTCTTCCAGGCGATGGATCTTGGTGGTGCCCGGAATCGGCACGATCCACGGCGCCTGCGCCAGCAGCCAGGCCAGCGCCACCTGCGCCGGGGTGGCGCCACGGGCCGCAGCAATCGTGCTGATGCGATCAACCAGTGCCTGGTTGGCACGACGCGCTTCCACTTCGAAACGCGGCACGCTGTTGCGGAAGTCGTTGGCGTCGAAGGTGGTATCGGCGTTGATCGCGCCGGTCAGGAAGCCGCGGCCGAGCGGACTGAACGGCACGAAACCAATGCCCAGTTCCTGCAACGTCGGCAACAGTTCGCGCTCCGGCTCACGCCACCACAGCGAGTACTCGCTCTGCACGGCGGCCACCGGCTGCACTGCATGGGCGCGACGCACGGTGGCGGCACTGGCCTCGGACAGGCCGAAGTGGCCGACCTTGCCTTCGGCGATCAGGTCGCGCACGGTACCGGCCACATCCTCGATCGGCACGTTGGGGTCGACGCGGTGCTGGTAGAACAGGTCGATATGGTCGGTGCGCAGGCGCTTGAGGCTGGCCTCCGCCACCGCGCGGATGTTCTCGGGACGGCTGTCCAGCCCGGTATCGACGCGCGCATCCTTGAAGCCGAACTTGGTGGCGATCACCAGCCTGTCGCGGTACGGCGCCAGCGCCTCGCCGAGCAGGTCTTCGTTGGTGTAGGGGCCATACACTTCGGCGGTGTCGAAGAAGGTCACGCCACGCTCGACGGCGGCCTGCAGCAGGGCGATGCCCTGGCTGCGCTCCACCGGTTGGCCGTAGCCATGGCTCAGGCCCATGCAGCCCAGGCCCAGGGCGGAGACCTTCAGGCCACTGCGGCCGAGTTCACGTGTCTGCATCGTCGTGCTCCAGAGGGGGAGCGTTGACGATACGCCTGCAAGGGCAACCGATTGAATGGGCAGCGTTGCAGTTGGTCATGACTGGAATTCATCAATTCGCGCAGCCGCCCGCCCGTAGAGTCGAGCTTGCTCCACTCGAAAAGAACAGTCGAGCAGGCTCGACGCTACGGAACACCCAGGTCAACGGATCTCGGAAATCTCCACGCCATCCAGCCCCTGCGACAGGGTGCGGGCGTCGCCGCCCTGGCTGAGCTTGATGCGCAGGCGCACTTCGTTCTGCGAATCGGCGTAGCGCAGCGCGTCCTCGTAGCTGATCTCGCCCGCCTGGTACAGCTCGAACAGGCTCTGGTCGAAGGTCTTCATACCCAGCTGGACCGAATCCTTCATCACTTCCTTCAGCTTGTGGATCTCGCCGTCGCGGATGTAGTCCTGCACCAGCGGCGTGCCCAGCAGGATCTCCATCGCCACCTTGCGCGAGCGGCCATCGGGCGACGGCACCAGCTGCTGCGCGACCACGCCCTTCAGGTTCAGCGACAGGTCCATCAGCAGCTGGTTGCGGCGGTCTTCCGGGAAGAAGTTGACGATGCGGTCCATCGCCTGGTTGGCGTTGTTGGCATGCAGGGTGCACAGCACCAGGTGGCCGGTTTCGGCAAACGCGATGGCGTGGTCCATGCCTTCGCGGGTACGCACCTCGCCGATCATGATCACGTCCGGCGCCTGGCGCAGGGTGTTCTTCAACGCGGCTTCCCAGCTGTCGGTATCGATGCCGACTTCGCGCTGGGTGATGATGCAGCCCTCGTGCTTGTGCACGAATTCGATCGGGTCTTCGATGGTGATGATGTGGCCGGTCGAGTTCTGGTTGCGGTAACCGATCATCGCCGCCAGCGAGGTCGATTTACCGGTACCGGTGGCACCGACGAACAGGATGATGCCGCGCTTGGTCATCGCCAGCGTCTTGATGATCGGCGGCAGGCTCAGCTCTTCCACGGTCGGAATGCGCGTCTCGATGCGACGCAGCACCATGCCGACCTGGTTGCGCTGGTAGAAGCAGCTGACACGGAAGCGGCCGACACCGGACAGGCCGATGGCGAAGTTGCACTCATGGGTCTTTTCGAATTCCTCGCGCTGCGCCGGGGTCATCACGTTCAGGACCAGGTCGCGGCTCTGCTGCGGGGTCAGTGGTGTCTGGGTGATCGGCGAGATCTTGCCGTTGACCTTCATCGCCGGCGGCATGCCTGCGGTGATGAACAGGTCCGAGGCGCGCTGGTGCGCCATCAGCTTGAGGAACGAAGTGAAATCGATGGTGGTCGCGGTGGTGTTCACGGCGGGCTCCCAATGGGGCATGTACCAGGAAACGGTCGGAGGCGGAAACGGCGCGGAAACGGCGGCGCACTGGCGCCCGCCGCCCCGTTGCTGCCCGCCTTACTCGAACAGGCGCTTGTCCTTGGCGTAGTCGCGGGCCTGGTTGCGGGTGATCAGGCTGCGCTTGACCAGGTCCTGCAGGTGCTGGTCCAGGGTCATCATGCCGTACTGCTGGCCGGTCTGGATCGCCGAGTACATCTGCGCCACCTTGTCCTCGCGGATCAGGTTGCGGATGGCCGGGGTGCCGACCATGATTTCCCACGCAGCGGTACGCCCGCCACCGACCTTCTTCAGCAGCGCCTGCGAGATCACCGCACGCAGCGATTCGGACAGCATCGAACGCACCATCGGCTTTTCGCCGGCCGGGAACACGTCGATGATACGGTCGATGGTCTTGGCCGCCGAGCTGGTGTGCAGAGTGCCGAACACCAGGTGGCCGGTTTCCGCGGCGGTCAGTGCCAGGCGGATGGTTTCCAGGTCGCGCAGTTCGCCGACCAGGATAATGTCCGGGTCCTCACGCAGTGCCGAGCGCAGCGCTTCGTTGAAGCCATGCGTGTCGCGGTGCACTTCGCGCTGGTTGATCAGGCACTTCTGCGAGGTGTGCACGAATTCGATCGGATCCTCGACGGTGAGGATGTGGCCGTATTCGTTTTTGTTGATGTAGTCGATCATCGCCGCCAGCGTGGTCGACTTGCCCGAACCGGTCGGACCGGTCACCAGGATCAGGCCCTGCGGCTGCTGGATCACTTCGCGGAACAGCGGCGGGCAGGCCAGGTCCTCGAGGGTGAGCACCTCGGACGGAATGGTACGGAACACCGCACCGGCACCGCGGTTCTGGTTGAACGCGTTGACACGGAAGCGCGCCAGCGACGGGATCTCGAAGGAGAAGTCCACTTCGAGGAATTCCTCGTAATCGCGGCGCTGCTTGTCGGACATGATGTCGTACACCAGCGCGTGGACCTGCTTGTGGTCCAGGGCTGGGATGTTGATCCGGCGCACGTCGCCGTCCACGCGGATCATCGGCGGCAGGCCTGCGGACAGGTGCAGGTCGGACGCTTTGTTCTTTACGGAAAACGCCAACAGCTCGGCGATATCCATGAGCGGCTACTCCCCAATAACGGCTTCGACTGGAAGGATCTTTCCCCGGGCGGCAGTATAGCCTCCTGATTCAACGGAACGCGTTACGTGGCCACTCCCCTGCCCCAGATCCTGAGCAACCTGCACGCCGCCGCCGAGGCCGCTGGCAGGCCCGACCCACGCCTGCTGGCGGTGTCCAAGACCCAGCCGGCCGAGGCCGTGGCCGCGCTGGCCGCACAGGGCCAGCACGCCTTCGGCGAGAACTACGTGCAGGAAGCACTGGCCAAGATGCAGGCGCTGCAGCACCTGGCGCTGGAATGGCACCTGATCGGCCACCTGCAGTCGAACAAGGCCGATGCCGTGGCCAGCCATTTCGACTGGGTGCAGAGCGTGGACCGTTCCAAGCTGGTGACCGCGCTGGCACGCCATCGCCCGGCCGCGCGTGGCCCGCTGAACGTACTGATCCAGGTCAACATCGACGATGAATCCAGCAAGCATGGCTGTGCACCGGAAGAAGTGGATGCACTGGCCGCCGCGATTGCCGCCGAACCCAGCCTGCGCCTGCGTGGCCTGATGGCGATTCCCGCACCGTGGCCGGAAGCGGAGCGCCGTCGGGATGCATTCGTGCGCATGCGCACACTTTTCCAGTCGCTGGCTGCCCAGCACGCGCAGATCGACACGCTGTCGATGGGCATGAGCAGTGACTACGCCGAAGCCATCGCCGAGGGTGCCACCCTGGTACGCATCGGCACCGCCCTGTTCGGCGCCCGCCCGCGCCCGGCCTGATTTTCCAAGGAGACTTCCATGGCAGCTGATTCCATCACCTTCATCGGCGGCGGCAACATGGCCCGCAGCCTGATCGCCGGCCTGATCCGCCAGGGCGTGCCTGCCGCACACATCCACGTGGCCGAACCGATTGCAGCACTGCGCGAGTCACTGGCGGCGGACTTCGGCGTGCAGGTGCACGACAACGCCGCCGATGCCGCCGCGCACGGCCGCACCTGGCTGCTGGCGGTGAAGCCGCAGGTGCTGCGCGATGTGTGCCAGTCGCTGCAGGCGCTGGCGCAGGCGAACCAGCCGCTGGTGGTGTCCATTGCCGCCGGCATCACCAGCGCGCAGCTGGAACGCTGGCTGGGCGGCAATCTTCCGGTGGTGCGCGCGATGCCCAACACCCCGGCCCTGCTTGGCGCCGGCGTGACCGGCCTGTATGCCACGCCATCGGTGGATGCACAGCAGCACGCGCGCGCCGAACAGGTGCTGGCCAGTGCCGGGCGCACGGTGTGGATCGACAGCGAATCGCTGATGGATTCGGTCACTGCGGTGTCCGGCAGCGGCCCCGCCTACGTATTCCTGCTGGCAGAAGCGATGGAAGCGGCGGGCATAGCCCAGGGCCTGCCGGCCGACGCTGCGCGTGCGCTGGTGGTGCAGACCCTGCTGGGAGCCTCGCGCATGCTTGATGAGGCCGGTGAAAGCCCGGCCGAGCTGCGCCGTCGCGTGACCTCGCCGAACGGCACCACCCAGGCCGCGATCGAGAGCTTCCAGGCCGGTGGTTTCGAGGCGCTGGTGGACACCGCGCTGCGCGCCGCGCAGGTACGTGGGCAGGAACTGTCTGCGGCGAATGATTGATCCCGATGTGTGCCGACCAACGGTCGGCACCTACCATCATCCACGCATGGCGTGGATGTTCATTGCCCCAATGTGGCCATGACGAAATCGACGAAGCACTGCAGGCGCGGGCGCGGCCGTCGATCCGGCAGGTAGATCAGGTGCATCGGTCGCGGTTCGGGCAGGTAGTCGCGCAGCAGCGGCTTCAACCGCCCGGCCGCGATTTCGCCGGCCAGCAGCGCGGTCGGCTGCAGCACCAGCCCTGCGCCGGCCACGGCGGCCTCGCGCAACGCGACACCATCATTGCAGGTCAGGCGCGCTTCCCAGTCCACCTGTTCGCCGTTGGCCAGCTGCCAGCCATGGCCGCCGCGCCAGGCCAGGTGGCTCAGGCAGTCATGCCCGGCCAGATCCCCAGGGGTGCGCGGCGTGCCACGCCGGCGCAGATAGGACGGTGCCGCGCACAGGCTCATCGCGTACGGCGGCAACGGCCGCGCCACCACTTCCTGTGACGGCAGCGGCCCAACGCGGATTGCCACGTCGAAGCCATCCTCGATCAGGTCCACGCGGCGGTTGCTCAGGTCCAGTTCGATGTTCAGCAACGGCTGCTCACGCAATAGTCCGGACAGTACCGGCGCCAGCACGCAGCTGCCCCAGGTAGTCGGCGCGCTGACCCGCAGCAGCCCGCGGGGTTGTACCTGCAGTCCGGCCACGTCCGCCTCCGCCTGCTGCACCTGCTCCAGCACCTGCCGGCACCCGGCCAGGTAGGCGCTGCCGGCTTCGGTCAGGCGCTGGCGGCGGGTGTTCCGTTGCAGCAGCGCGGTACCCAGGTGCGCCTCCAGCTGCTGGATGTACTTGCCGACCATCACCGCCGACACCTGCAGCTGTTCGGCGGCGCCTGCAAAGCTTCCGCACTCGGCCACGGCGACGAAGGCCTGCATGCAGCGAAGCGTATCCATTGCTAATCCAGAGTTAGGAATCTGCGAAGCATACGCCGCTTACCTAACCCCACTGTGAGGGCGCAGACTGCGCCCATTCCCCCTCTCGCAAGGAACGGCCATGAAGATCCTCCTCGTCGGTGCCAGCGGCACCCTCGGCCAGGCAGTCGCCCACCAGCTCGGCCAGCAGCATCAGATCCTCGCCGCCGGCCGCAACAGCGGTGAGCTGCGCGTCGACCTGACAGACGACGCCAGCGTCGCCGAACTTTTCGCGCGCACCGGTCCGGTCGATGCAGTGATCTCCACCGCTGGCAAGCTGCACTTCGGTCCGCTGAAGGACATGACACCCGAGCAGTTCAACCTCGGCCTGCAGGACAAGCTGCTGGGCCAGGTGCGGCTGGCACTGGTCGCCCAGCACCACCTCAACGCCGGCGGCTCGATCACCCTGACCAGCGGCATCGTCAGCGCACAGCCGATCCGCGATGGCGCCAACGCCACCTCGGTGAATGCCGCGCTGGAAGGCTTCGTGCGTGCCGCCGCGTTGGAGCTGCTGCCGCGTGGCCTGCGCATCAACGTGGTCAGCCCGAACGTGCTGATCGAATCGATGGCGGCTTACGGGCCCTACTTCCCCGGCTTTGAAGCGGTGAGCGCACAGCGCGCGGCACTGGCCTTCCAGCGCGCGGTGGAAGGCATCCAGAGCGGCGAGACGATCACGGTCTGGTAAGAAAAAGGGGACGGAGGGGATTAAGTCGTTTGTGCACTTGCGACTTAATCCCCTCCGTCCCCTTTTTGTCGGTCACTCCCAGCGCATCGGGCCGTCGCCGCGTTCGCCGAGGACGTCTTCGGGGTTGGCCAGGCGGCAGCGCTGCAGCGACAGGCAGCCGCAGCCGATGCAGCCGGTCAGTTCATCGCGCAGCAGTTCCAGCATGTGGATGCGCTCCTCCAGCTCGGTGCGCCAGCGCGCGGACAGCTTGGCCCAGTCGGCCTTGGTCGGCGCGCGGCCCTCGGGCAGGCTTTCGAAGGCACGGCCGACAGCTTCCAGTGGCATGCCCACCCGTTGCGCGACGCGGATCACGGCCAACCGTCGCAGCACATCACGGCTGTAGCGCCGCTGGTTGCCCGAGGTGCGCAGGCTGCTGATCAGCCCCTTGCGCTCGTAGAAATGCAGCGCGGAAACCGCCACGCCACTGCGCTGGGAGACTTCGCCAACGCTGAGTTCCTGGGAAACCATTGCTTGACCTAAACTGCAGTTGAGGTGGCATGCTGCTATCTTCGCCGCCAGTTGACAAGCGCGGCCCGCATCTGACTCGTATGTCCCCCACTCTTTCGCCCGCCGACGCCCGTGCGCCGGCTGATACGTCGATCCTGTCTCCCCGCTATCGCGCCACCACCATCGGCATGGTGGCACTGGTGGCGCTGCATGCCTTCGAGGCCCTGGCGGTGGCCGCCGCCATGCCGACCGTGGCCGAGGCGCTGGATGGCCTGCGCCTGTATGCGCTGGCCTTTGGCGGCACCCTGGCCACCAGTGTCATCGGCATGACCCTGGCCGGACGCTGGGCCGACCTCCATGGGCCAGCTCGGCCGCTGTGGTATGGCCTGGGCTGCTTCGTGCTGGGCCTGCTGCTGGCCGGCTTCGCCATGCGCATGGGCATGCTGGTGGCCGGGCGCCTGCTGCAGGGCCTGGGTGCGGGCGCGATCTCGGTTTCACTGTACGTTATGGTCGGGCGCAGCTATCCCGAGCACCTGCGCCCGAAGGTATTCGCCGCGTTCTCGGCCGGCTGGGTGGTGCCGTCGATGATCGGCCCCGCGCTGAGCGGGTTGATCGTGCAGCATCTCGGCTGGCGCTGGGTGTTCCTGGCGGTACCCCTGCTGGCGGTCCCGGCCGCGCTGCTGCTGCGCCCGGCGCTGGCGCGCATGCAACCGACCGATGCAGGAAACAGCGACGATGGTCGCGGCAACGTGGTGCGTTGGGCCAGCGGCGCCTCGCTGGCGGCGCTGCTGCTGTACTTCGGTGGCCAGCAGCGCGGCCTGCCCGCCCTGCTCTGCATTGGCGCAGCGCTGCTGGCGCTGCTGTTCTGCGTGCACCGCCTGCTGC
Source organism: Stenotrophomonas sp. TWI1409 (assembly GCF_039673015.1). Classification (NCBI taxonomy): domain Bacteria; kingdom Pseudomonadati; phylum Pseudomonadota; class Gammaproteobacteria; order Lysobacterales; family Lysobacteraceae; genus Stenotrophomonas; species Stenotrophomonas sp. TWI1409. The sequence continues at coordinate 39,139 of NZ_JBDJKU010000032.1, read as the reverse complement.
CGGCCGGCACGCTGCTGCTGCGCCGCGGGTTGCCCAGCGTGATCGCGCTGCGCGGCATCGCCGCTGCGGCCTTCTTCGCCTGCGAAGCCTATCTGCCGCTGCTGCTGCAGCGCGAACGCGGACTCTCGCCCAGCTGGGCCGGCGCGGTGCTCAGTCTTGGTGCACTGGGCTGGTTCGCCGGTTCATGGCTGCAGGGCCACCAGCAGCGCGGCTGGTCACGCCAGCAGCTGCTGCGCGTTGGCACACCGCTGATGACGATCGGTATCGCCGCCACACTGGCCGTGCTGTTCAACGCAGTGCCGCTGCCGGTGGCATTGGTCGGCTGGGCCATGACCGGCTTCGGCATGGGCATGATCTACGCTAGCCTGTCGGTGCTGACGCTGTCGTTGTCCGCACCGCACGAGCAGGGTGCCAACACCTCGGCGCTACAGTTGAGCGAGGCGCTGTCGGTGACCACCGCGCTGGCGGTTTCCGGTGCGCTGTTCGCGCTGTTCGTGGAAGCCGCGCCACACACCGGCTACCTGTTGTGCCTGGCGATCACCTTCGGCCTGGCGCTGCTGGCCACGGTGATCGCACGACGGGTGTAGCACCGCCGCATTGCGGTAGTGCCGGCCGCTGGCCGGCAACCTCCGCGCACTCGGGAATCCCGTGATGATGCCGGCCAGCGGCCGGCACTACCGGCTGCCGGTCCCCATGTCATCGATATCCCGGTGCAGGATGCGCCGCACTTCCAGCACCGCCTGCGGGGTCTCCTGCACGCTGTGACCGGAAATGATCACCTTCTCCGACAACGCACCCGGCAGGTGCGCACTCCAGTACGGCACCAGCCCATCATCGGATTTCTCCACCGGCAGCTCCGGCTTGCGCTGGGCGATGATCGAGTGGTACTTCAGGCCCGCCTCAATCGGCAGCTGTGCGGCGGCCTTCACGAACGGATCGCTGGCCTTGAGGTTGTCGATGCTGTTCGGGATCTTCGGCTTGGCGGTGCCATCGACCTGCTGCTCGGCCTGTGCCAGTGCCATGAACACGTCCTCGAACTTGCCGAGAATGGTCAGCGGCAGGCGTACCAGGCGACCGATCAGGCGACCGACCTTGTTGCCGGCAATGTCGGTGCCCTGGTGCGGCGCGGCGATGAAGATCGCACGCTCCACGTTCGGCTGTGCCTTGAAATGCAGCAGCGGGCCCAGCTTGTTCTGCACCCGCTTCAGCCGTTCCCCCTTCAGGTCGTAGTTGGCCAGCAGGTCGTTCCACAGTACATCGCCGGAATCGCTCACCAGCAGGCGGGCCAGCACGCCGCCCATGCTGTGACCGATGTAGACCATGTCCTTCGACGCACGCGTGCTGCCGTTGGGATCGAAATGCTTCAGCGTGTCGTTGAATGCATTGGCGATCTCGTAGCGGTTCAGCGCGATCGGCGCATTGGTCGGGTAATAGACCTGCCACACCTGGAACTGCTGGCGCAGCTCGGGGTCACCCATGATCTCGTTGGCCAGGTTCACCCACGCTTCCGGGCTGCTGGCCAGGCCGTGCAGCATGAAGATGATGCGGCGGTTCGGGTCCCACGGCTGCATCAGGTAGATGTGCGGCTCGCCGATGCCCTCGCTCATGCCGAACAGGGTACGCAGCGACTGCCGGGCGAAGCCACTCTGCGCCAGCCACAGGCCGTAGGCGGCAGTGAAGTTGCCGGCCAGCGGTACCTGCTCACCGTGCAGAGTGATGCGCTCGGTCGCTTCCGGCGAATAGGCATCCAGCTCGACCCGGCGCGTGCGCATCACGTCTTCCAGGCTGCTGCCCTCGAACCGCAGCAGTGCGGTGACGTTGATCGAGGACATCTCACTGAACTCGGGCACCGAATCGTCATGGCGGTGGCGGCGGCCACGACGCTCGTCGTCCTCGTCGTCCTGCGCGGTTTCAGCCTTCGGGCCGTCGGGCGCGATCACTGGCGCGACCAGTTTCGGCGGGTCCATCACCATCACCAGTTCGGCACCGAAGCCATCGCGGCGATAGGTGCTGCGCAGGCCAACGAAGCTGACCGTTCCCGCTGGCACCAGCTGCGCCGGAATGCTCTTCAGACCCAGCTGCTGGTAGTTGGAGGCCAGCGACCAGCTACCGACCGTGAGCGGCTTCGTATAGTCCTCGCCGGCCAGCGCAGCGGCGCGTGCGCGCACGAACAACACCACCGCCGCCTTCTCGGCCGCGTAGTTGTAGTAGTCGCGCACCTGCGTCTGCCGGTCCTCGAAGGCCCGGTCGGACGGTGAGCGGCCACTGTAGAACAGGTAGGCATAGGCATAGCGCGCGGCTTCCAGCCAGGCATCCAATGCCGCATCGCTCATCGGCGGATCGCCTGCGGCGGTCTTCTTCGGCGTCATCGCCAATGCAGCCTTCACCCACAGCTCGGACAGCGCCGACAGCCGCTGCTCGACATTGAGGTCGTCGGTCATCAGCAACGTGCTGCGGCAGACCAGGAAGTCCTTCTCGCACTGCGATTCGTCCAGGCCCGCTGCGCTGAGCGTTTCACGCGCGGCGGGGCTGAGCTTGCCAGTGTTGAGCACATCCGCGCGCTTGTTGACCAGTGAATCACTGGATTTGACCTGCTTGACGGTAACCATCGCGCAGCCGCTGCTGCCCAGCAGCAGGAAGGCGGCGAACAACACCGGCAGCAGGCGCTGCCAGCGGGTCAGAAAGAGTTGGGTCATTACTGCGGGTCCTGCTCGGTGCCGGGCACGCCCTGGCGGATCACGGTGGAGAAATGCTCGCCATCACCCAGGTCCAATGCGCGCTGGGTGATGCGGCCCTTGTCGTGCAGCTCGGCGTACGGCATGCCCGGCGTGAGCGCACCGACCTCCTGCGCGTACTCGGCCAGATAGCCGGACAGCAGCAGGCGGTAGTCCAACGGCAGGCGCGGTGCGATGTGGCGGGCCAGGTCGAAGACGATGGTCGTGCAGTTGCTGGTCAGCGTGTTGTAGAAACCCGGCTTGGCATCCAGTTCACGCGCCTGTTCGATGTACGCAGCGAACAGTTCCTTCAGCTGCGCGCGGTCCATGCCATGCAGACGGTACAGGTAGACATCCTCGCCCCGCGCGTTGGTGCGGGTGCGGATGATGTCGGTCTCCTCCGAAGCCACCAGGGTCATCTCGAACTTGCGGAAGAAGCCGCCCAGCGCGGAGAACGACTCACCGCGCTCCTTGCGGATCTCCAGCGAGAACACCACGTGGCGACCATCCTCGAAACCGAACGAGATCAGCGTGTGGGCGATCGCCGGGCCCATCCAGTACGACAGCACCAGGTCGGCCGAGCGCAGCTGGTCCAGGTCGTATTCGCGGCGCACCCAGTGCGCGTCGTAGTCGGTTTCACTGCGCCAGCTGAAGTCGCGCACGTTGTCCAGCACCACATGGCGCCCGTCGAAGGACACCACATGCAGGCGCTGGGCCACGTCGTCGGCCCATACGCGGTCCTGGCGCGGGGTCAGCAGCAGCCACCACAGGCCGGCCAACGCCAGCGCCACACCGAAGGCCGTGCCCAGGCGGCGCGAGGCACGTCCCCGCGCGCCCCGCCAGGACGCCCACAGCGCCACCAGCAGCCACAGCACGGCCACGCCGGTGGCCAGCCAATCCGGCCCCGGCAGCTGGTAGGCCAGCAGCCCGCTCACCCACAGCGCCGCCAGCGCCATGGCACTCCCTGTCATCCAACGTCCTGCGGCGTTCACTGGCATCCTGTCGCGGTCTTGAAGCCGCATAGTTAGCCACAAGCGGGTTCACCGTGGCATCTACGGACCGTTCAGGCTGGGCAGCGCACCGTCGGCGGCGGCCTCTGCGGCCAGGTTCACTTCACAGGAGCAACGATGGGCATCACTTCCGTGGCCGGCGTTCCGGTCCAACCCCGGCACCGAGCCACCTGCCACTGCGGCACGGTCGAACTGCTGCTGGACCTGCCGGACGGTATTGTCGAACCCCGCCGCTGCGACTGCTCGATGTGCCGGCGCCGGGGGGCCATTGCCGCCAGCGTCAGCCGCGCGGGCCTGCAGGTGGTGCGCGGGCAGAACCACCTGCAGCGGTACCAGTTCAACACCCATGTGGCCGAGCACTATTTCTGTGGCGTGTGCGGCATCTACACCCATCACCGGCGCCGCTCCAACCCGGAACAGTACGGCTACAACGTGGCCTGCCTGGAAGGCATCGACCCGTTCGCGCTGGGTGTGATCCCGGTCAACGATGGGGTCAACCATCCCGCCGACCGCACCGGTTAGTGGCGCGTGCGCCGTGGCGGTGCGGCAACCTTCTGCCAGGGGGCCATGCCGCTGCGGCCTGCCCGCACCGGGCGCTTCAGCCAGGGCCGGCGGGGCGTCGCCTGCGGTTCGGTGACGACCGGGGGAGGAACAGGTCTGCGGCCGGGCCAGAGATGATCGAGCAGCCACATGGCAGGTCTCCGTGGGGGACGGGGACGACCTACGCTAGCGGCACCTGGGCAAAGAACGGGTGAGGGTGCTGCGGCAGCCAGATGACAGCCGCGCCCCCCTCAGTCCTGCGGCCGTGACCGGCCCAGGCGACGCACCAGCACGAAGAACAACGGCACCAGCACCACCGCCAGCACCGTGCCGGAGACCATGCCGCCGATCACGCTCATGCCGATTTCACGGCGGCTGACTGCGCCCGCACCGGTCGCCAATGCCAACGGAATCACACCGGCCACGAAGGCCAATGACGTCATCACGATCGGGCGCAGGCGCAGGCGTGCGCCCTGCAGGGCCGCTTCCACCGCTGAACTGCCGGCACGATAGCGGGCCTCGGCAAACTCCACGATCAGGATCGCGTTCTTGGCCGACAGGCCGATGGTGGTCAGCAGCCCCACCTGGAAGTAGATGTCGTTGACGAACCCGGCCGCGGTAGTCGCCAGCACCGTACCAATCACGCCCAGCGGGATCACCAGCACCACCGCCACCGGCACCGTCCAGCTCTCATAGAGCGCCGCCAGGCACAGGAAGATGAAAGCAATGGAGGCGGTGTACAGCCACAACGTCTGGTTGCTGGCCAGTTGTTCCTGGTAGGACAGGCCACTCCACTGCAGGTCGAACCCGGGTTGATCGGCAACCAGCGCCTGCATGCGCTGCATCGCTTCGCCCGAGCTGCGCCCTTCAGCGGCGCTGCCCTGGATCTGCATTGCCGGCAGGCCATTGAAACGCTGCTGTAGCTGCGGCCCGCGTGCCCAATGGCTGCTGGCGAAACTGGCGAACGACGCCATCTGGCCGTTGCCACCACGCACATACCACTGGCCGATGTCGTCGGGCACGCTGCGGTAGGGCTGGTCGCCCTGCATGTAGACCCGCTTGACCCGGCCACGGTCGAGGAAATCGTTGATGTAACTTCCGCCCCAGGCCGCGGACAACGTTGAATTGATGTCGGCCTGGGCCAGGCCGAGCGCGCTGGCCTGGGCATGGTCGATGTCCAGCCGCAGCTCGGCCTTGTCGCCCAGACCGTTCAGGCGCACCGAGGTGAGCCCGTCGTCTTCGCCGGCCGCACGCACCACCTGTTCCTGCGCTGACTGCAGGGCCACGCGCCCGGCCGCGCTGGTGTCCTGCAGCCACAGTTCGAAGCCGCTGGACTGGCCCAGTCCACGCACCGCCGGCGGTGCCAGTACATTGACCTTGGCATCCGGCAAGCTGCGGAAGTAGGCATTGGCGCGTGTGATGATCGCTGCAGCGGTGTTGTCGCCCGTGCGCTCATCCCAGGGTTTCAGTGCGAGAAAGCCCTGCCCCGCGTTCTGGCCGGTGCCGGCATTGTTGCGGCCGACCACCACGAACACCACATCCAGGTTCTGCTTTTCGTGCTCCATGAAGTAGCGGCTGATCTGCTCGCCCAATGCTTCGGTACGCGCCATCGGCGTGCCTTCCGGCGTGGAGAACTGGAAGGTTACCTGGCCCTGGTCTTCCACCGGCAGGAAGCCGGTGGGCATGCGCGCGTACAGCGCGACCATGGCGACCACCAGCAGCAGGTAGAACGCCATCCAGCGCCGCGGCCGGGTAACGACGCCACCGAGCTTTCCCTGGTAGGCCAACTGGCTGCGCTCGACGCCCCGGTTGAACGCCCGGAAGAAACGACCCTGTGGCTTCTGCGCCGAAGACGGCTTGAGCAGGGTCGCGCACAGCGCCGGGGTCAGCGTCAGCGCCACCAGCGCCGACAATGCCATGGCAGATGCAATCGTGATCGAGAACTGCCGGTAGATGATGCCGGTGGAACCACCGAACAGCGCCATCGGCAGGAACACCGCGCCCAGCACCACGGTGATGCCGATCAACGCGCCGGTGATCTCGCCCATCGATTTTTCGGTCGCTTCGCGCGGCGGCAGATGCTCGTCGTGGATGATGCGCTCCACGTTCTCCACCACCACGATCGCATCGTCGACCAGCAGCCCGATCGCCAGCACCATCGCGAACAGGGTCAGTGTGTTGATGGTGAATCCGGCAACGGCCAGCACGCCGAACGTGCCCAGCAGCACCACAGGCACCGTGATCGCCGGAATCAGCGTGGCGCGCAGGTTCTGCAGGAACAGGAACATCACCACCACCACCAGAACGATGGCTTCGATGAGGGTATGGATGACCCCCTCGATCGAGACCCGCACGAACGGTGTGCTGTCACGCGGGTAGGCCACCTGCAGGCCGGGCGGGAAAGTCGGCCGCAGCCGCTCGATCTCCGCGCGCACCGCATCGGCCGTGGCCAACGCATTGGCGCCGGAGGCCAGAGTGACCGAGAAGCCAGCCGCCGGATAGCCATTGAGATAGCTGCTGGTCTGGTAGTTCTCCGCGCCGATCTCGACCCGTGCGACGTCGCCCAGCAACACCGCCGCGCCATTGGGCAGCGTGCGCAGGATGATCGCGCGGAACTGTTCGGGCGTCTGCAGGCGCGACTGCGCGGTGACCGTGGCGTTGAGGCTCTGCGTCGGGCTGGACGGCATCGCGCCCAGCTCACCCGCCGTCACCTGGGTGTTCTGCGCCTGGATCGCAGCGCGAACGTCCGACGGCATCAGGTCGTAGGCGCGCAGCTTGTGCGGGTCCAACCACACCCGCATCGCATAGGCCGAGCCGAACACGTTGATCTCGCCGACACCGGGAATGCGGCTGATCGGATCCTGCACATTGCTGACAAGGAAATCGGAGACGTCCACGCGCTCCATGCGCCGGCTGGTGTCGTACAGCGAGACCACCATCAGCGAATCGCCCTGCGACTTGGCGACCGTCACGCCCTGCTGCTGCACTTCCTGCGGCAGCCGGTTGATCGCCTGATTGACGCTGTTCTGCACCTGCACCTGGGCGATATCCGGGTTGGCGCTCTGGTCGAAGGTGACCGTGATGCGCGCCTGCCCGGACGAGGAACTGGTGGACGAGAAATACAGCAGGTGGTCGATGCCCTTGATCTGCTGCTCGATCACCTGGGTGACGCTGTCTTCCACCGTCTGCGCCGAGGCACCGGTGTAGTTGGCGGTGATGTTGACCTGCGGCGGCGCGATGTCCGGGTACTGCTCCACCGGCAGCTGGGTCACCGCGATGGTGCCGAAGGCCATGATGCAGATCGCCAGGACCCAGGCGAATACCGGGCGATGGATGAAGAAGCGCGGCAGCATCTGCTCAGTCCTTCCCGACCGGTGCCGGTGCAGGCTTCACCCGCACCGTCATGCCATCGGCCAGGCCCTGCGCGCCGGCCACCACCACCTGCTCGCCGGCGGCCAGGCCATCAAGGACCAGCCACTGGTCGCCGATCGCACGCGCGGTGCGGAACAGCCGCAGCCGCGCCTTGCCGTCCTTGTCCACCAGCCACGCCTGTGCCTCGCCCTTGGGGCTGCGGTCGACCGCAGCCTGTGGCACCAGCAGCGCCTGCTGGCGGATTCCCTGTCCCACCAGCGCGCGCACGTACATGCCTGGCAGCAGCTGCCCATCCGGGTTGGGGAAACGCGCCCGCAGGGTGATGCTGCCGGTCTCCTGCTGCACGTCCACGTCGGCGAATTCCAGCGTGCCGGGCAGCGGGTAGTCGGTGCCATCGGACAAGCGCAGCCGCACCGGTGCTGTGTCGGCCTGCACGCCACCGTCGGCGATGGCGCGGCGCAGTGCCAGGTACTCATTGCTGGACTGGGTGATGTCCACGTTCATCGGGTCCATCTGCTGCACCCGTGCCAGTGGATCGGCCTGGCCCGAGGTGACCAGCGCCCCCGGCGTGAACAGCGCGCGGCCGATGCGCCCGGCAATCGGCGAGGTCACCGTGGCGAACCCCAGCCGTGTGCTGGCCGTGTCACGCGCGGCCTGTGCGGCCTGCGCCGCGGCGGCAGCCTGCTGGTCGCTGGCGATCGCATCGTCCACGTCCTGGCGCGCGGCCAGCTGGTCCTTGCCCAACGCCTGCATGCGCTGCGCCCGCAGGCGCGCGGTCACCGCAGCGGCCTCGGCGGTCTTCAGGTTGGCCTGCGCCTCGTTCAGCGCCGCCTGGTACAGCGCGGGCTCGATCTGGAACAGTGGCTGCCCGGCCTTCACCCACTGGCCCTGCTCGAACAACCGCTTCACCAGCACGCCATCGACCTGCGGGCGCACGTCCGATTCCTGCGAGGCGACGCTGCGCCCGGGTAGTTCCTGCTGCAGTGCCAGCGGCTGGCTGCGCAGGGTCAGCACGGTCACCTCCGGTGCCGCGGCGCCGGGCTTGGGCGCGTCCTTGCCGCAGGCGCTGAGCAGGCCCGCCAGGGCAAGCGCCAGCAGCGGCAGGCCCGCGGTTCGCGGCAGCCGCCAGGCACGGTACGGACGGGAGGGGTTCGGAAGGATCATCGGCTGCAGGGTTCCACGCGTGGGGGAGCGTTCGGCGCCGAATATAGAAGACGTGGCGGCACGATCCTGCTAAATCGCGCATGAAACATTTTTCATTTGCAGTCGCTGCCCACGATTGCGAGGATGCCCCTGTCCCACTCTGCACACTGGCCCATGCCGCGCGTACTCACCATCGAGGACGATCTTGTCACCGCCGAGGAGATCGCCACCGAACTGCGCAGCCACGGCTTCGACGTGGACCTGGCCAGCGACGGCAGCAACGGCCTGGCGCTGGCACGTGCAGGCGACTACGCGGTGATCACCCTGGACCGCATGCTGCCCGGCATCGACGGGCTGGCCTTGGTCACCACGCTGCGCCGTGAAGGCATCACCACGCCGGTACTGATGATCAGTGCGCTGTCGGACGTGGATGAACGCGTGCGTGGCCTGCGCGCCGGTGGCGACGACTACCTGACCAAGCCCTTCGCCTCCGATGAGATGGCTGCACGCGTGGAAGTGCTGATCCGGCGCCAGGGCCCGACTGGCGCCATCGATAACGTGCTGCGCGCCGGTGACCTGGAACTGGACCTGATGACCCGTTCGGCGCGACGCGGCGGGCATGAAATCGCGCTGTTGCCGACCGAGTTCAAGCTGCTCGAATTCCTGGTGCGCAACGCCGGCCAGGTAGTCACCCGCAGCATGCTGTTCCAGGAAGTCTGGGGCTACCACTTCGATCCGGGTACCAACCTGATCGACGTGCATATCGGTCGCGTGCGCAAACGCATCGAACAACCCGGCCGGCCGCAGCCGATCATGACCGTCCGTGGAACCGGCTATGTCTTCGACGCGCAATCCTGACCACTGGCGTTCCTCCAGCAGCAGGCTGCTGGGCCTGTACTGCATCCTGTTCGTAGCGTGGTCGAGCCTGCTGCTGGGCGTGATGTACTGGCGCATCTCGGACTACCTCAGTGACCTGACCGAATCGGGCCTGCAGCAGCGCGCCCACCTGTTCATGAGCTTCGACGGGCCGGCACTGGATGAAGCATTGCGCGACAGCCAGCGCTTCGATCTGCACCAGGTCTATACCTATGGGTTGTTCGACAAGGCCGGCATGCCGATGGCAGGCCCGCTGACAGCGATCCCCGCGGGACTGCCGCTGGATGGCAACTCGCATGCGGTGGACGGTTGGACGCTGGCTGATGGCCGCCACGACAACGGCGGCAGTGCGCTCGGCGTGGTGACCCGCGATGGCCGCACGCTGGTATTTGTGCGCCAGAACGGCAAGCTCATGGCGGTCAACAGCATCATCCTTGATGCACTGCTGTGGGGCGTGTCGCTGACCGTCATTCCCGGCCTGGTGGGCTGGCATCTGCTGCGCCGGCGCCCGTTGAAACGGATCCAGCAGATCGAAGCGGCCACCAACCGCATTGTTGCCGGCGACCTCGGCCAGCGCCTGCCGGTCTCCAGCCGTCGCGACGAGATCGATCGGCTGTCGAGCATCGTCAATGCCATGCTGGAACGCATCGAACAGCTGATGACCGAAGTCAAAGGAGTCTGCGACAGCATCGCCCACGATCTGCGCACCCCGCTGACCCGCCTGCGCGCGCATCTGTACCGCATGCGCGTGGGCCTGGACGAACAGAACCCGCATGCCGATCCACTGGACAAGGCGCTGGCCGAGACCGACATGCTGATGGCGCGCTTCGCCGCGCTGCTGCGGGTATCCGAGCTGGAGAGCCACCAGCGGCGTTCGGCCTTCGACGCGGTGGACATCGCCGATCTGCTGCAGGAACTTCACCAGTTCTACCTGCCGCTGGCCGAAGAGAAGCAACAGCTGCTGGAACTGCAGGTGGACCCGAAGCTCGGGCAACTTCGTGGCGACCGCGAACTGCTGTTCGAAGCGCTGGCCAACCTGCTGTCCAACGCCCTGCAGTTCACGCCGGCGCAGGGCCGCATCCTGCTGCGTGCGGTCGATGACCAGGGCGTCCCCAGGATCGATGTGATCGACAACGGGCCGGGCATTCCGCCACAGGACCGCACGCTGATCTACCAGCGCTTTTTCCGCGGCAGCAGCAGTGCCGGCCAAGGACCGGGATTCGGCCTGGGCCTGTCGATCGTGGCCGCCATTGCCGGCCTGCACGGCTTCCGTGTCCGCGCCGGCAGCGCCCCCGGTGGTGGCGCCTGGATGAGCATCCGCGGCGCGACGGACGGCCTGCCCTGACGCCGGGCCAGGGCGCCCCAATCGCACTTGGGAATCATTTGTATTTGAGGGCGGGCATCCGGATAATCCGCCGTCACCGCCCTTCCCGGATCACTCCCGATGCCCGCTCTGCCGTCGCGTCCGCTGCTGTACACGCTCGCCCTGCCCACCCTGCTGGCCTCGGCCATCGCCCAGGCCCAGGACACCCCGGCGGCGCGCACCCTGGACAAGGTAACGGTGGTGGCCGAGCGGGCCAGCACCGCGACCAAGACCGACACCGCCCTGACCGAGACGCCGCAGGCGATCAGCGTGGTCACCCAGCAGCTGTTCACCGATCGCGGCGCGCACAACCTGCAGGAAGTGCTGCGCTACAGCGCCGGCGTCACCGCCGATGCATGGGGGCTGGATACCCGCAACGATGCGACCTCGGTGCGCGGGCTGGACCCGGTGCAGTACCAGGATGGCCTGCGCCGCAGCTACGGTTTCAGCCCCCTCGCCCGCCCGGAAATCTATGGCCTGGAGCGGGTGGAAGTGCTGCGCGGCCCGTCCTCGGTGCTGTATGGTGCCGGCGCCACCGGCGGCATCATCAATGCAATGAGCAAGCGCCCGACCTTCGGCGCCCTCAACGGCGAGGTCGGCGTGCAGCTCGGCAGTTTCGACCGCAGGCAGCTGCAGGGTGACATCGGCGGCGCATTGAACGATGCCGGTACGCTTGCCGGCCGCTTCGTCGGGCTGGTGCGTGAATCGAACATGCAGACCGATGTATTGAAGGATGACCGCGTCTATCTGGCACCGTCGATCAGCTGGCGCGGTGAACGCAGCACCTTGACCCTGCTGGCCAGCTATCAGCATGACAAGACCGGCTCCAGCCAGCAGTTCCTGCCGCTGGCTGCGACCCTGCTGGCCCCGCCCGGACGCCGCCTCGACCCGTCCACCTTCATAGGCGATCCCGGCTTCGACCGCATCGACTCGCGTGTGTACAGCCTGACCGCGCTGTTCGACCACAGCTTCAACGACACGCTCAGCCTGCGCTCGGCAGTGCGTTACATCGATGGCAGGACCACCCTGCAGCAGATGTACGTGGACAGCTACAGCAATCCGGCTGATCCCTTCATCGACGCCGAGCGGCGCGTGGTCAACCGCACCGCCTACGGCACCCGCCCCGACGTGCAGATCTTCAGCGCCGACAATGCGCTGCAGTTCGACTTCGCCACCGGTGCCTTCCAGCATCTGCTGCTGGCCGGCGTGGACTACAGCCAGTACAAAGAGCAGCTGCAGCGGCTGGACGCCACCGGCACGCCGATCGACATCTACACTCCGGTATCGGTCGCACCGATCGTGCGTGGCTGGGATCGTCAGCCAGACCAGACCTCCACCCAGCTGGGTGTCTATGTGCAGGACCAGATCCGCTGGGCCGACCGCGTCTCGCTGGTGCTGGGCGCGCGCCGCGACCATGCACGCTCGAAGACCGAAGGCCAACCCAGCCAGACCGACAACGCCACCACCTACCGCGCCGGCCTGATCGGCGACCTCGGCGGCGGAGTATCGCCCTACCTGAGCTACAGCGAATCGTTCCTGCCGGTGTCGGGCCAGGATCTGTTCGGCAACGCCTTCAAGCCGATGCGCGGACGGCAGTCCGAGGCCGGCATCAAGTGGCAACCCGCGCGTAGCCTGCTGCTGACGCTTGCGGCGTACCGCATCACCGAAACCAATCGCCAGACCAACGATCCGGACAACGTGCTGAACGTGGTGCAGACCGGCCAGATCCGCTCCAAGGGCGTGGAGCTGGAAGGCCAGTTCCAGTTTGCCAACGACCTGACGGTCACCGCTGCCGTTGCACGCAACGAGGCTGAGGTCAGCCGCAGCAACTTCGCATTGGAAGTGGGCCAGCGCCTCAACGACACCCCGCAGGACCTGGCCTCGGCCTGGGTCTCGAAGGGCTTCCAGCTGGATGATGCCGCACGCCTGCGCCTGGGGCTGGGCGTGCGCGATGTGGGCAATACGGTGTCGCTGGGCAATGGCGGGCGCATCATCACGCCCAGCTATACGCTGGCCGATGCATTGCTGGAAGTGCAGGTAACCGACTGGACGATGGCGTTGAACATCACCAACCTCACCGGCAAGCGCTACTACGCGCCGTGCCGCACTTTTGGCGACTGCTTCGCCGGCTACCCGCGCGTGGTGACCGGCACCATCAGCTATCGGTTCTGATCACGGCCAACGCTGGCCGCCGCAGCAGCAGGTGCAACAGCACAGCGCATGCGGCGGTCAGGTCCCGCCACGGTGGCCTGGCATACGCCCGCAGGCGTCATCGACGACGCCGTTGCGCATCTGCTCCGTAGTGCTCAGGCCCAGCTGATCCACCGGATCAGCTCGCGGTCGCGGCGTCCAGGAAATTGCGCAGCACTGGCGACGGAGCTTCCGGGCGCGCGCAGAACTGCAGCGCGAAGCGCGCTGCGTCATCGGCCAACAGGCGATAGACGATTTCCTGCGAACGGAAACTGGCCATGCTGGCCGGCACGATCGCCACGCCGGCGTCCACCGCCACCAGCGACAGCACCGCGTGCATGCCCTGCGCTTCCTGCACCACGCGCGGGGTGAATCCTGCTGCGGTGCACAGGCCCAGCACCTGCGCATGAAAGCCGATGCCCTCGCCCGCCGGCCATGAAACGAACGGCTCATCGGCGAGCATCGCCACACTGACCTCCGGCGCGTTGGCCAGCGCATGTGCACGCGGCAGCGCAATCGCCAGGCGGTCGTGGTCGAAGCCGTACAGCACCAGCTCGGCGGCGGGAATCGGTGGGATCAACACGCCGACATCGATGCGCTGCTCACGCAGCCACAGCTGCTGCTGACGCGAGGTCGCTTCCTGCAGATGCAGCTGCACCTGCGGGTACTGCTGGCGGAAGCGGCGGATCAGGCCCGGCAACCGGCCATACAGCGCACTGCCCACATAACCCACGCGCAGGCTGCCAGACTGCCCGGCGGCGGCTTCGCGCGTGCGCTGCAATGCCTGCTCGGCCTGCTGCAGCGTTGCCCGCGCCTCCACCAGCAGCGTCTGCCCGGCCACGGTCAGGCCCAGGGTACGGTTGCCGCGCACGATCAGCTCGCTTCCGAGTTCGTCTTCCAAGCGTCGTATTGCCGCGGTCAGCGGCGGCTGCGACATGTGCAGGCGGGCTGCGGCGCGGTGGAAATGAAGCTCTTCGGCTACGGCCACGAACTGGCGCAGCAGGCGCAGGTCGATCATCTCGATGCAGGCAGTGGGAACCCGCCTAGGGTACGCCCTCAGCTGCGCGCGTCCACGCTGGCGCGGGCAATGGCTGGCCATTGCAGCGCCACCGACTCGATGCTGTCGGCACTGACCGCGCGCAGATCCCGCGGATACGCCACATGCTCGGCCTCCTGCAGGCGCAGTGCGTGGAACTGGCCATTGCTTGCGCGCAGCACCCATCCGCCGTCCTGGCAGCGCGTGGACGCCAGATAGGCCACGCCCTGCGCGACCGCGTCCGGATGCAGTTCGTCGGGCTCGCCGTCGATGCCCCACATGCGCGTCTTTGCCACCGGCGAAACCGCGTTGACCACGATGCCATGCTCGGCGCCTTCCAGCGCCAGCACATTGACCAGGCCCAACGCCGCCAACTTGCCCATCGCGTAAGCGGACAGCCCGCGCTGTGCGTACTGCGGATACAGCGCGCGATCGGAGGTGGTGATGACGATGCGCCCACCGCCCGCCGCGCGCATTGCCGGCCACGCCGCCTGCGCCAGCCACAGCGGCGTCTTCGCGGCCAGGGACAGCATCTGCTCCAGCGCGTTGTCCTCGATCGCTTCCAGCGTCTGGTACTCGACCCAGCCGGCGTTGTGGATCAGGAAATCGATGCGGCCGTGCTGCTGCAGCAGATTCTGCACCAGCGCGCGGCAACCGGCGCGATGGTCGATGGGATCACTGACGGCCTGCACCGATAGCCCCCGCGCCAGCAGTGCTTCGACACTGCGTTGGATGCGCTGCGGTTCCACACCGCGACCATCGGTGCCGGCACCGACGTCATGCATCACCACATGCGCGCCACGCTCGGCCAGCAGGCGGCTGTAGGCCAGGCCCAGTCCACCGGCGGCACCGGTCACCAGGCCCACCTGGCCTTCGAAGGAAATACGCGAGATCGGCTTCATGCGCCCAGCTTCAACCAAGCACGCAGGCCGCAGCCAATACCGTTCACCGCCCTCCACGATACGCGCACGCTATCGTCGAAAAGGGGACGGAGGGGATTAAGTCGTTTCAGGCACAGTAGGGCCGATTACGACTTAATCCCCTCCGTCCCCTTTTTCGCTCAGCGGCTGAAGCGGCGCGCGCCTGCCACGCAGATCACCGCGACCACGGTCACCAGCACCATGCTGAGGCTGACCGACTCGTGCAGCAGCAGCGCAGCCAGGGCCAGGCCGAAGAACGGTTGCAACAGCTGCAGCTGGCCAACTGCGGCAATCCCGCCCTGGGCCAGCCCGCGATACCAGAACAGGAAACCGATCAGCATGCTGAACACAGCGACATAGCCCAGCGCCCACCACGCGGATGCCCCGACCGCCGCGAATGACGCCGGCCGCATCAGCACCGCCAACGGCAACATCACTGGCAGCGCCAACAGCAGCGCCCAGCTGATCACCTGCCAACCGCCGAGATGGCGGGCAAGTCGACCACCTTCGGCATAGCCCAGCCCACACACCACGATCGCCGCCAGCATCAGCAGGTCAGCCTGAAGCGAGGCCTCGATGCCGTTGCGTACCGCATAGCCGACCACGCAGGCACTGCCCAGCAGCGAGAACAACCAGAACGCCGGGCGCGGCCGATCGCCACCGCGCAGTACACCGAACACAGCAGTGCTCAGTGGCAGCAGGCCGAGGAACACGATGGTGTGTGCCGATGAAGCGTGGCGAAGGGCCAGTGCGGTCAGCAGTGGAAAACCGACCACCACGCCGAGACTGACCACGGCCAGGCCCGCCAGATCGGTGCGCTGCGGACGCGGCTGGCGCAGCAGCAGCAACAGGCTGACGCCGAGCACGGCGGCAATGGTGGCACGTGCAGCGGTGACGAACCCGGCGTCCAGCTGCAGCACTGCCAGACGGGTTGCCGGCAACGAGCCCGCGAAAATCACCACGCCGATGAAGCCATTGATCCAACCACTCGCCGACCGTTCCACGCCTGTACTCCTGAAGGTGCCGGACGATGCCCGGCTGGACCTGTATGGAAGCATCCAGCGCGGAACGACCCCAGCTACAATCCAGTACAGTCGCAAGTAACTGTACTGCCCACACTTCCACTACGGTTCCGCCATGCCACGTTCGCCCACCCGCATCGAATCGGTCATCCAGTCCGTCCGCACCCGCATCGGTGCGCGAGTGGATGGCCCCGGCTCCCGCCTGCCCTCGGTACGTGCGCAGGCGGCGGCGATGGGGGTGTCGGTCTCGACCGTGGTCGAGGCCTACGAGCGCCTGGCGGCCGAAGGCCTGATCAGTGCGCGCGCAGGATCCGGCTTCTACGTCAGTGGGCCGGCCGCACCGCTGGCGCTGGCTGAAATGGAGCCGCGGCTGGACCGCGCGGTGGATCCGCTGTGGGTGTCGCGGCAATCGCTGGAAACACCGGCCGGCCATCTCAAGCCGGGCTGCGGCTGGATGCCCAGCAATTGGCTGTACCACGACGGCATGCGTCGTGGCCTGCGCCGGCTGGCGCGCGCCGATGCATCACAACTGGTCGACTACGCCGGGCCGCTCGGCCTGCCTGCGCTGCGCCAGTTGCTGCAACGGCGTTCGGCCGCAGTGGGCATCGATGCGCCGATGGAACAGATCCTGCTGACCGAATCGGGCACGCATGCGGT
This sequence comes from Stenotrophomonas sp. TWI1409, assembly GCF_039673015.1. Classification (NCBI taxonomy): domain Bacteria; kingdom Pseudomonadati; phylum Pseudomonadota; class Gammaproteobacteria; order Lysobacterales; family Lysobacteraceae; genus Stenotrophomonas; species Stenotrophomonas sp. TWI1409. The sequence goes on along the minus strand of NZ_JBDJKU010000032.1, from coordinate 22,296 downwards.
CGAGCTGATCTGCCGTTTCCTGCTCAAGCCCGGCGACTGCGTGCTGGTCGATGACCCCAGCTACTTCAACTACCACGCGTTGCTGAAGGCACACCAGGTGCAGGCCATCGGTGTGCCCTACACGCACAGCGGCCCGGACCTGGAAGCGTTCGCGCAGGCACTGCAGGCGCATTCGCCGCGGCTGTACATCACCAATTCCGGCCTGCACAACCCGACCGGCGCGGTGCTTTCCGCGAGCACCGCACACCGCCTGCTGGGCCTGGCCGAACGCAGCGAACTGATCATCGTTGAGGATGACATCTTCGCCGACTTTGAACTGCAGCCTGCACCGCGACTGGCCGCGCTCGATGGACTGTCGCGGGTGATCCACGTCGGCAGCTTCTCCAAAACACTGTCGGCTGCATCGCGCTGCGGCTACATCGCTGCCCGCCACGACTGGATCGAGGCGCTGACCGACCTGAAGCTGGCCACCAGCTTCGGTGGCGGTCACCTGGCGATGCAGTTGATGCACATCGCGCTGACCGACAGCGGCTACCGCCGCCACATGCAGTCGGTGCGTTCGCGCCTGGCCGATGCGCGCCGGCACACGCTGCGGAAGCTGCAGGCGCTGGGCATCACGCCGTGGCTGCAGCCGGAAGCCGGGCTCTTCCTGTGGTGCCAGCTGCCCGATGGCCGCGATGCCGCCGCACTGGCCCGGCAATGCCTGCGCGAGGGCATCGTGCTGGCACCGGGCAACGCGTTCAGTCAGTCGCAGCGCGCGGCCGACTATGTACGTTTCAACGTTTCGCAGTGCCAGGACCCGAGGATCTGGCAGGTACTGGCGCGGGAACTGCGCTGAGCTGGTTGTGAACCGGCCCGCGCAGGCGGCAGTATCCAGCCGCAAAGGCGCTTGCGCGCCGCGCTACAGTGGTATGTCCCCCGCTGCAGGAATCCGCGCATGTCCACGTTCTCCGATCCGCAGGCGGTGGCCCGCTATGCCGAAGCACCGCTGCGCCAGGTGCCCGGCTTCCTCGCCCTGCAGCAGATGAGCCGGCTGCTGCTGGCCGAACGTGTCCCTGCGCAGGGCCGCGTGCTGGTGCTGGGTGCCGGTGGCGGGTTGGAACTGAAGGCCTTCGCCGAGGCGCAGCCGGGCTGGCAGTTGCTGGGCGTGGACCCGGCCGCGCCGATGCTGGCCCTGGCCGAGCAGACACTGGGCACATTGAACGCACGCGTTGAGCTGCTGGAAGGCTACATCGACGATGCCCCGGATGTGCGCTTCGATGGTGCCAGCTGCCTGCTGACCCTGCACTTCCTCGACGCCACGCAACGCCTGCATACGTTGCGTGAACTACACAAGCGACTGCGCCAGGGTGCCCCTCTGGTTGTCGCCCACCACAGCGTGCCGCAGGATCCGGTCGGCAAGCTGCGCTGGTTGCAGCGCTACGCGGCGTTCGCCGAAGCCTCGGGGGTTGCCCACGCCGAGGCGCAGCGCGCGATCGAAGCAATTGCGGAGCGGCTGCCGCTGCTGGCGCCCGAGCAGGAAGTCGCGCTGCTGCAGGAGGCCGGCTTCAACGACGTGGAGCTGTTCTATGCCGGCTTCAGCTTCAAGGGCTGGGTGGCGTACGCCGGATGATGTCTACGGCACCACGGTAATGCCGATGCGCTGCATCAACAGCGCCACCTGCTGCACATCCAGCGTGGCGCCGCGCAGATTGGTGCTGCGCAGGTCCAGCTCGCCCAGCTCCGAGTTGGTCAGGTTGCAGTCGGTGAAGTTGGCGCTGTTCCAGTCGATACCCTCGAACTGGCCCCCGGACAGATCCGATCCTGCGAAACTGGCACCGCTCACGTTGGCGCCGTCCCAGCGGTTCTCCCACAGTTCGCACTTTTCCAGCGTCACTCGCGAGAAATTGGCATAGCGCAGGTTCGACTTCTTGATGAACGCGCTGCAGAACCAGCTGCGCGTGGTGATCTGATTCATGAAGCTGGCGTTGCTGAAGTCCGCGCCCTGCGCACGGCACTCACTGATCTCCAGGCCCAGCGCCTTGATGAAACTGAAGTGGCACATGCTGATGTCGCAACTACGGAAGCTGGCTTCCTTCAATGTGGCGCCGTTGAAGCGGCAACCGGCGCGGTTTTCAGCGTCGTAGAAGCTGCAGTTGATGAACTCGGTGGCGGTGAGGTCAGCGCCGGAGAAATCGCATTCGTAGAACTGCTGGTCGACCACTTTCTGGCCGGTGTACTGGTCCGCGCCGATGCGCAGCTTGCGGTGAACGGTGGAGGACATCAGGGATTCCATGCCAGGTGCCCCGCCATCATGCCGGGCCGCGAGGGCGATCCATAGACGTGGACGCGGGCGAATTCACCAGCAGTCCAGCCGCCCTGTGTCCCCCCAATGCCGGATGCACGTTGTTGCACGTTAATGCACGAATGTGCAGACTTGCGGCATGAGCTCCGATCCCAGCCCCCTCCCCGCCCAGCGCACCCTGCAGATCCTCGAGGAACTACGCCAGCAGGGCCGCGTGGTCGCCGCCGAACTGGCGCGCCGCTATGCCGTCTCCGAAGACTCGATCCGCCGTGATCTGCGCGAGCTGGCCGCCCAAGGCCTGTGCCAGCGTGTCTACGGCGGCGCCGTGCTGCCGCCCCCCAAGGAACGCCCGCTACGCGAGCGACTGACCCGCGACCGCGGCGACAAGGCCGAGCTGGCCGCCCGCGTCTGCGCGCTGCTGCAGCCCGGCCAGGTCGTACTGCTCGACGCCGGGTCGACCAACCTGGCGATCGCCCAGCAGCTGCCGACCGCTCTCGGCCTGACGGTGATCACCAATGCTCCGCAGATCGCCACCGCCGCCAGCATGCTTGAAGGCACCTCGGTGCAGCTGATCGGCGGCCGCCTGGCCAGCGGTGGCGGCGCGGTCGGCGCTGAAGCGTTGGCGCAGGTGCAGCGCCTGCGCGCCGACGTATACCTGCCCGGCCCCTGCGCGGTGGACGGCGACACCGGCGTCTGGGCAATGGATTCGGAAGAAGCCACGCTGAAACGCGCGATGGTGGCCTGCAGCAGCCGCGTCATCGTCGCCGCCACCACTGAAAAGCTCGGTGCCCGCGGCAACTGGCAGATCGCCAGCCTCGATGAAATCGACGATCTGGTGCTGACCACCTCGGCTCCGCCGGCGCTGGCCGCGCGCTTCCGCGCAGCCGGCATCGCGGTACACCCCACTCCGCCCTGACCGTACCGCCCATGTCCCTTGCCAACCGCGCGCGTGCCGAACAGCACGCGACCCGCGCTGCGTTCTTCATTCCCGGCTTCGCCACGGCGTTGTGGGCCACCCTGGTGCCATTCGCCAAAGCACGCACCGAGATCAATGACGCCACGCTGGGGCTGGTGCTGCTCTGCCTCGGTGCCGGTTCGCTGCTGGCGATGCCGTTGTCCGGCGTGCTGGCCGCGCGCCTCGGTTGCCGCCGGGTGATGGTGGCCAGCAGCCTGCTGATCTGCCTGACCGTGCCCGGCCTGGCGCTGGCCGGTTCGGCCTGGACGCTGGGGCTGGTGCTGTTCGTGTTCGGCGCCGCCGTGGGCGCGATGGACTGCACGATGAACGTGCAGGCCGTCATCGTCGAGCGCGAAGCACGGCGCGTGATGATGTCCGGCTTCCATGCCTTCTTCAGCATCGGCGGCTTCCTCGGCGCGGCCACCATGACCGTGCTGTTGTCCGCACAGCTGCCGCCACTGGCATCGGTGCTGATCGGCGTTGGCGCCATGCTGCTGGTGATGCTGTTGTCGGCAGCGCACTGGCACAGCGAACGCATGCCACACGACACACCAATGCTGGCCCTGCCGCACGGCATCGTGCTGTTCATCGGCGTGCTGGCCTTCGTTGCCTTCCTCGGTGAAGGCGCGATGCTGGACTGGAGCGCGGTCTTCCTCAGCGATGTGCGTCGCGTCGATGCCAGCCTCGCCGGTATCGGCTATGTGACCTTCACCCTGACCATGACCGTCGCGCGCCTGTTCGGCGACGCACTGGTGGAGCGCGTTGGCCGTGAGCGCGCGATCGTGTTCGGCGCGCTGCTGGCCGCCGCGGGCGTGCTCGTGCTGACCCTGGTCACGCCGTGGCAGGCGTCACTGCTCGGCTATGTGCTGGTCGGCCTTGGCTGCGCCAACATCGCACCGGCGCTGTTCTCGCTGGCCGGCCACCAGACCCGCATGCCCGGCGCACTGGCAATCACCGCCGTTTCCACGCTGGGCTTCGCCGGCATCCTTGCCGGACCGGCGCTGATCGGTTTCGCTGCCAATCACTTCGGCCTGATCGCCGCCTTCATCGGCGTGGCCATGGCCTTGTTGCTGGTGGCGATGTCCACGCGCTGGCTGCGGGTGTAACCCAAGGCATCAGCGCCGCCTGCGCCGCAGCTTCATCCGCAATCGCCGATAGCCGATCACCGTCGCCGTGGCACACAACGCGGTGCCAGCAGCGCTCAGCAGCAGCAACACCGCCAGCCGGGCACCCTCTTGGCGCAGCATCGCGGGCAGATCCCAGCTGTGCAGGAAGTAGAACAGCCAGCGTCCCACTCGTTCCCGATGCCCCATCGTCAGCAACGGATCGCCGGTAGCCAGATCGAGATAGACGCGCGTCGCCTCGGCATCACCGAAATCCGCCACCGCAACCGGGAAGCGCCGCACCGCCGCGCCGTTCATGGCTTCCGGTGCACGCGGATAGAAGTAGGCATCCGCTGCCTGCTGCACCACGAACTCCTGCATCGGCGCATCGGACAGCGCACGCACCTTCTGCTGCAGCCACGGGGCCGGCAGCAACCGCGCCACCTGCAAATGCCCATCGCTGCCAGACACGATGCGGGTATCGCCTTTCCCATCCAACAGCACCGCGAACAGCTCGCCCCCGATGCGGCGCCACTGGATCTCGACCGGTTGGAAGCGCTCAGCATCGGCCACCGCCAGAAGCTTCGCCGGCTCACCCAGCGCGCCATCCACCGCCACCGCGCCGCCACGATAGCGTTCAACATCGATCGCTTCACGCGTGCTGCTGAAGACGCCCAGCGGATTCATCGACATCAGCCCGCTGAAGATCCAGGTGAACACGAAAGCCGCAGCCGCCAGCCCGATCAGATGGTGCCAGCGCATCCATGGTTCGACATAGGGCGTCTTCGCGCCGGAGCGATAGCGCCCACGGAAGCGCCAGCGCCACACGCCCACCACGATGCCGCTGACCGCCGCCACCGTGCACAGCGCGGACAATACGATCACCACCCACGTCCACACAGGATCCACCGACTGCATGCGCAGGAAATACAGCCAGTGCAGCCAGGCCCCCACATAGTTCCAGCGCTGCTGCACATGCGGTGCGTCCAGCACCACTTCGCCAGTGTGCGAAGACACATACAGGTCACCAGGCTCCGCGCCCCCCACCTCCACCCGGTACAGCGGCCGGTGCACGTCCAGCGCGCGCGAATGCGTCCAGCGGTCCTCGTCCACGCGCGTCGCACCCACGAAGGCCTGGCCACCGGCGAACTGTGCAGCGGATGCTTCGGCGCGCTGTGCCGACACCGGCAGCAGGGCCTGGCCGGTGTACGCCGACCAGGCGCCCACGCTGCTGCCACTTCGCACCACATACGCCGGCTCGCCACGCAGCGTGGTCAACGCCACAGCCTCCGGCTCGGCCTGCACAGCCGCAGGCAGTATCGACAGCCCCTGCAGGTCGCGGGCCTCACCCAGCACCGGCAATGCCGCCAGACGTTCACCGGGCGTCAGCTTCGGGTAGCCAATGAACAACATCACCATGCCGCTGACGAACCACAACAGCATCAGCAGGCATCCGCCGATGCCGAGCCAACGGTGCACCAGGTAGGTCCAGCGCTTGGCAGTGGATCGCAGCGACATGGTGCGTGTCCTCAGAAGCGATGGTCGACGGTGAACTCGACGCGACGATCCGCGCCCAGCAGCCACTGCGTGCTGGTGTAGTACGCGGTGGCGAAGTACGCCTTGTCGAATACGTTGAACAGGCGCGCTGACAATCGCGTGCGCGGTGCCGCCTGCCAGGTCAGTGCCAGATCGGTCGTGCTGTAGCCGGGCAGCTCCAATGTGTTGGCGTTGTCGGCATAGCGCTTGCCGACGTAGCGAACGCCACCCGCCGCACTCCAGTCCGGTGCGAACTGCCAGCTCAACCACACACTGGCCAGGCGCTCGGCCACGTTCGGCGGCACGTTGCCATCACGCGACACCAGCATCGCCGGCGAACCCGTGGTTTCCAGGAAGTCCTCGAACTCGGCCTTCAGCACCGTGGCGTTGGCATCCAGCGTCCAGTGCGGCGCGACGTTCCAACTCAGCGATGCCTCGATACCGCGCGAGGTCTGCGCGCCCACCTGCACGCGGCGGTCCGGCACCAGCGGATCGCGGCTGAGCAGCCCGGTCTTGCGGATGCGATACGCTGCCAGCGTCCACTCGCCGCCATTGAAGGCCTGCTTCAGGCCCACTTCGATCTGCCGGCCCTTGGCCAGATCGAAGGCACCGTTGGCCGGGCTGATCATCAGCAGGCCACTGACAGGGTCCGCCGCCTGCGAATACTGCGCGTACAGGCTCAGCGTCGGCTGCAACGCGAACACCGTACCTGCACGCCAACCGGTGCTGCTGTAGGTCTTCGAGAACGCGTTCTGGCCGCTGATCAGGTCGGTACGGTCGATGCGCGCGCGGTCGTGGCGCAGCCCACCCAGCACCGACCAGCGCTCGCTCAGCGCCAACCGGTCTTCCACGAACAGCGCGTACTGCTCGGCACGATTGCGGTAGCGCGGCAGGTTCGGCGCGTCGCTGACGAACTGGCCCGGCACCGGATCGAACGGATCGACCGGGCCCGAACTGCCAGCATAGGTGTTGTTAGTGTGCTTGAAGTGGGCGCGGTTGGCATCCAGGCCCACCGCGAAGCTGTTCTGCAGGCCACCCGCGGTTCCCTGCACACGCAGCGTCGAGGTCAGCCCGGTCTGGTCCTGGTTGTGAGTGATCTCGGTGTTTCCCGAGCGATCGATCAAGCCGGTAGGGCGGTTGTAGACATAGGCTTCGGCATTGCGCCAATCGCGCTGGCTGTCGATCTGGTAGAGGCGCGTGCGCCATTCCACGTTCGCGTTCGGCGCCCACAGCGCATCGAGCTGGGTCCAGCGGTCGCGATAGCGGATCTGGCTGTCGTCCACGTTGTAGTTGCGGTGGCGCAGCGCCTCCAGCTGGCGGCCCTCGACCAGCGGCGTGCCGAAGTAGCGCGTCGGTTGCTGGTAGCCCTGCGCATGGGTGAGGGTCAGCTGCAGGTCCGCGCGCGGCTGCCACAGCAACGCACCGGAGAATGTCGCGTCACTGTTGCGCCCACGATCGACCCAGCCACCGCTGTAGTTGCCACTCACGTCCAGCCGGTAGGCCAGCTCGGGCGTCAGCGCGCCACCGCTGCCGAAGCCCAGGCGCGCGGTGTCCTCGCTGCCCACGGTTACGCTGATCTCGCTCTCGATCGCACCACGCGTGGGCTTCTTCGGCACGATGTTGATCACGCCGCCGATCGCACCGTCGCCATGGATGACCGAGGCCGGGCCGCGCAGCACTTCGATGCGCTCGATCGACCAGGTATCGAACGGGAAGGTGATACCCACGCCACCGTACTGGCGCAGCCCGTCGTACAGGCGCATCACCGAAGCGCCATCGGTGAAGCCGCGGCTGGACAGCGCACTCAGGCCGTTGCCCGGGTGCGGCATCGCACTGATCGCACCCGCCCGGCTGATCGCATCGTTGAGGTTGCTGTCGCCACGCTGCTCCAGTTGTTCGCGCGAAATCACCGTCAGGCTGGCCGGTGTCTGCAGCACGCTCAGGCCCAGCGCGGAACCGGCGTTGGCGGTGGACGAGAGCTCACCGCTGCGGGTATCGACCACCCGCACGGTGTCCAGCGTGGTCGGTGGTGCCGCATCGGCGGCAAGTACGGGGGCGGTGTGCAGGAGCAACGCGCACAGGACAGGCAGCGTCGCCCGGCGCAGGTGCGCGGAGTTGGGGTTCGTTTTCATTTTTTTCACGGCATGCAAGGCCACCCCGCAATGGCAGGGCAGCAATCAGAAAGGGACAAACACGCGCGTGCGGGCACCGGCCGTGGCCGGCAACCTCATGGAAAAATGTTCAATGCAACACGCGTGCGGCTCAGGCGGCCATGAAGGCTGGCGGCCCACGCGCTCCCAATGTGCCGCTGATCCGTTGCGGCAACGTCTGCACCGCACCGCGCAGTGCGCGGCACACCGGTGCCATCGGCGCCAACAGCAGCACTGCCGCCACCAGCAGGTTGATCAGCCGTGCAGCGATCAGGCAGTAATCGCAGTCCACACCCATCTCATGATCGGCGTGTGGATCGGCGGGCGGCTTCTTTGCGGCGTCGCCATGCGGCATCGCCATCGCGTGATGGTCGTGGTGCCCTTCCATCGCGTGCTGCGCATGCTCTGCGTGCATCGCGTGATCCATCGCCGCCGCCGGCACTGCAGCAGCCACGTGACCGTGCGCCAGCCAGCGGCTCACCAGCGGGGCGAGCAGCACCAGCAGCATGGCAAGCCATGCCAGGGCCTGGAACCGGCGGTGGAGGACAGATTGACGCACCCGGCCATTCTACGGACCCGCAGCCAACCTTGGACCCCGTTCAGGGTTTACCCCCTGCGACACGGTGACGCAGGGCTGCCCTCCTCCGCGCACGCCCTTCATTCAGTAGATCCACGCCATGCGTGGATGCTTTTCGCGCATCAACTCACGTACTGGGCCGCACCATTACCGAACGACCAGTTTTCCCGCTTCACTTCCACCAGGTTGATGAACACATCCTCGCGGCGGATACCCACCGCCGCGTGCAGTCCATCGGCGATGCCGGCATACAGCGCCTTCTTCTGCTCCAACGTGCGCCCTTCGTTCCAGGTGATCTGGATGCAGATGAAATCGTCGGTGCGGTCCACCCCCAGGTAGCCGGGGTCATAGATCAACGTGCCCGGCTCGTGTTGCTGGAAGATCTGGAAGCGATCGTTCTCCGGCACGCCCACCGCGCGCATGGCCTGGTAGATGGTTTCGCCGACGCGTTGCAGGTAGTCGGCGGATTTACCTTTGCGAAGATCGATGCGGGCGAGCGGCATGGTGGCACTCCAGAGTGGATGGGCACGGCAACGGGCCGAGACTACGCCTGCCCGGGGCGGTGGGACAGCGCAGGAATGGAATCCTCTGGTTCCATTCGTGGCATGGGCCCGCCCACGCGCGCAACGAAGGCGGTCCGGACGAACAGTTGGGCGCCTTCCACACCGACGGGCTGATCGTGGCCGCGCGACAGCTGGTACGCGAGGCACATCATTGCCTCTCCGGCGGCGACGCCTGACCGGCCCGGATATGCGCCCGCTACAATCGAGCAGGGAGCGCAGGAGACCGCAATGGACGCCGAACACCTGGAGTACTTCAAGGCCGCACTGGAAGGCCGCGCAAGCGTGGGCTGGAACGTCTGGTTCACCGCCAACCAGCAGGCGCTGGCACAACACCTGAGCCGTCCTGCACTGCTGCGCTTGAAGTTCAGCAAACTGGATGAAGCCGAACGCCTGCTGGCCGAGGCCGGCATCGTGCCCTGCAGCACAGCGGGCAAGCGCTACGAAATGTACTGCGCGCAGTTCTCGGCGGACGTGGTGGACGCGAACGGTCGCCCGCTACCGGCCATCTGGCGCGCGGCGCACGGCGGTGCCATCGGCCTGCTTGCCGATGGTGAGCAGGAGGCCGGCCAGGCGAAGCTGCTCGCGGAGTTCCGCCGCGTCCGCAAGCGCGGGCTGCAGCAGGCCCATGAATGGTTGGCCGATCTGTGCTTTGAAGGCGAGATGGAACTGAGCGGCGGCAATGCCGATGTGGGCCGTAGCCTGCTGGCGGTGGTGGTGCGGGCCGGCAGCGGTCACGACCTGCTGGATGCAACGGCGATGATCGCGCGCGAACTGCTGGAGGACCTCGGCTGAAACGGTGATCGCTTCGGCGGGCACTACGGAATCACAGGCAACAAAAAAGCCCCCATTGCTGGAGGCTTCTTTCGTTCTGCAACATGGTGGGCGGTACAGGGATCGAACCTGTGACCCTTGCCGTGTGAAGGCAATGCTCTACCGCTGAGCTAACCGCCCGGTGTGTTGCTGAGCCGCTCATTATAGGGGCTTTTCAGAGGCCGTCAACACTTTTCACATGGGTGTTCACGGGCATTTCGAGGGGCGCCGCCGGGCATGGCCCGGCGCTACCGAGGGCGGCAATCCGCGCGCCGTTACATCGTATGCGTCGGCTTGTCCGAACTGGTCAGGCCGGCCAGCAGGGTCTCGATCTTGTGGCGCACGCCCTCGCCTTCGGCACCATCGGCCAGCTGCACGCCGATGCCGGCGGTGCGGTTACCCTGCGCGCCGGCCGGGGTCACCCAGATCACCTTGCCGGCCACCGGCAGGCGCTCGCTGGAATCAGGCAGGGTCAGCAGCAGGAACACTTCGTCACCCAGGAAGTAGCGCTTGGGCGTGGGCACGAAGATGCCGCCGTTCTTCACGAATGGCATGTACGCGCTGTACAGCGCGGCTTTGTCCTTCACGGCCAGGGACAGGATGCCCTGGCGGGCGTTGCTGGCACTCATCGATTTCCCCTTGCGGCAGGCCGCTCGTTCACCTTGTTCCAGGCCAGCAGCAACTCGACCACGGCAAGGTCTGCACGCACCGTGGTACGCAGCAGGTCGCGGGTGCGGTTGGCCGCATCGAACCAGGCTGCAAGCTTGTGCAATCGCTCCGGCGTGGTCAAGGCACCGGTGCTGGCCTGGGCCAGTGCCAGGTCGGCAGCGAAGCGCAGGCGCAGCGCCGCGTTGTCATCACCGCACCACTTCTGCGCCAGCTCCACCGCGCCGGTCTTGCCGGCGGCCAGCTGTTCCAGCTCGCGGCCCACTTCGCGGCGCAGGCTCAGGCCATCTTCGCGCAGCCAGTTGTCGGCCTGGCCGGGATGGCCGCGCGCTGCGTCCAGCGCTTCGCGCGCCGATGCTTCGCTGTGGCCCTGCTGCTGCAGCCAGGCCAGCGCTTCGTGCTGCGGCGGCAACTTGAATTCCAGACGCTGGCAACGGCTGCGGATGGTCTGCGGCAGGCGCGCCGGGTCGCTGCTGATCAGCCACAGGTAGCGGCCGGGCTGCGGCTCTTCCAGCGTCTTCAGCAGCGCGTTGGCCGCCGAGCGGTTGATCGCATCGGCGGGGTCGACGATCACCACCTGCGCCACGCCGTACTGCGGGGTCAGCGCCAACTTGTCGGTGATCTCGCGCACCTGCTCGATGACGATCTCGGTGCGCAGCTTGTCGCCGCTCTTGTTCGGAATGAAGCTGACCAGCTGCAGGTCAGGATGGGTGCCGGCGGCGATCAGCTGGCGCGTGCGCGTGGCATGCGCGGCATCACCGCGCGCCAGCACGTGGTCGGCCAGCGCCAACGCCACCTCGCGCTTGCCCAGCCCGGCCGGGCCGCAGATCAGCAGGCCATGACCAAGGCGGTCGGCATCGAGCGCTGCCACGGTCTGGTCGAACGCGCGCTGCTGCCACGGCGAGAATGTGCTCATGCGCCCTCCCCGTCCTGCAGCCAGCGCTCGACCTGCGCGACCACATCGGCCGCTACACGCGCCTGCACCTGGCCGGCGTCGATCAGCGCGAAGCGCTGCGGGTCCTGCTGCGCGCGGCTGCGGAACACTTCGCGCACGCGCTGGAAGAAATCATCCTGTTCGCTCTCGATGCGGTCCGGCCACAGGTCGCGGCCATTGGCGCGCGCGCGGCCCACTGCCACGTCCACGTCCAGCAGCAGGGTCAGGCCCGGCAGCAGGCCCACCGCGCGTCGTTCCAGATCGGCAATCCACTGCGGATCGAGGCCACGGCCACCGCCCTGGTAGGCATAGCTGGAATCGGTGAAGCGATCGCTCAGCACATAGGCGCCGCGCTGCAGTGCCGGCTGGATCACCTGGCGCACATGCTGCGCGCGTGCAGCGAACACCAGCAGCAGCTCGGCTTCGGCGCTGAGCGGTTCGGCAGCAATCTCGGCATCGGGTTTCAGCACCAGGCCACGGATGCGCTCGGCCAGCGGCGTACCGCCCGGCTCGCGGGTCAGCACCACCTCATGACCGTGGCTGCGCAGGCAGTCACGGATGGCATTGATGGCGGTGGTTTTGCCTGCGCCCTCGCCGCCTTCCAGGCTGACGAAACGCGGGTGGCGAAGCAGCGCGGGACTCATTGCGCCGGGGTCTCCTTGGTACGTTGCTGGCGCAGCTGCTGCAGGTAGCGGGCCACTGCGGCGTTGTGCTGGTCCAGGCTGGGCGAGAACACGTGCGCACCACTACCATCGCCGACGGCGACGAAGTACAGCGCGTCGCCCGCTGCGGGTTGCGCGGCTGCCATCAGCGCATCGCGGCTGGGCATGGCGATCGGGGTCGGGGTCAGGCCGGCGCGGGTATAGGTGTTGTAGGGCGTATCGGTGGTCAGGTCGCGGCGGCGGATGTTGCCGTCATACGCAGCACCGATGCCGTAGATCACGGTCGGGTCGGTCTGCAGGCGCATGCCGATCTTCAGGCGGCGCATGAACACGCCGGCAATCTGCGGACGCTCGCTGGCCAGCGCGGTTTCCTTCTCGATGATCGAGGCCATCGTCAGCAGTTCGTAGGGCGTGTTGATCGGCAGGTCCGGCGCGCGGCTTTCCCAGGCTTCATCCAGTGCGTCCTGCATTGCAGCGTGAGCACGCTTGAGCACATCCAGATCGCTGTCGCCACGCTGGTAGACGTAGGTCTCCGGCAGGAAGCGGCCTTCCGGATGCTGGCCACCGAAACCGAGGCGCTGCATCAACGCGGCGTCATCGAGGTTGTCGGTGGTGTGCAGCAGCGGCTCGGCGCGCTTGAGCGCGGCACGCAACTGGCGGATGTTCCAGCCTTCAATGATCGTGACGCGGTGCTGCAGCACCTTGCCGGCGCGCATGCGCAGCAGCAGATCACGCGGGGTCAGGTCGCTGCTGAGCGCGTACTCACCCACCTTCAGCTTGCCGGCTGCATCGAGCTGGCGCGCCAGCAGCTGCCACTGCGCGTCCTGGCCCTCGTCCACGCCGGCGTCGCGCAGCTTGCGCAGCACGCTGTTCATGCCATCGCCGCTGGCGATGACCACGCTCTCGGCGGACGGGGTGATCGGGGCGTCGGCGAACCGGGTCTGCTGGTAGAAGAACCATGCGCCCGCGCCGGCCACGACGGCGGCCAGCACCACCACCAGCGTTACCACGAACAGACACCCGCGCTTGGCTCCCGCCATGGACTACCTCTGAACTCGATTCCGTCGTGCAGGATACCGTGCCGGTGGATTGGGGTCATGACCGGGGGCATGCGCCTGTGCCGACCGACGGTCGGCACCCACCCGAACAATGGCACCCACCGGTACCGGTAGTGGGGGGGGGCGGGCGGGGGCGGCGCCCGGGGAGGGGGGGGGGGGGGGGGGGGGCCCGGCGCGGCCTCGGGGGGGTGATCCGTGTGCTCGCCCCCCCCCCCCCCCCCCCCCCCCACTACCGGAATATGCCTACCCCTGCTGGCCCAGCGCGCGTAGCAGGCCGCGGGCCTTGGCGCAGGTCTCGTCCAGTTCCTTGTCCGGGTCCGAGTCGACCACGATGCCGGCGCCGGTGCGGAAGCTCACCTCGTGGCCATCCACTTCGGCGGTGCGGATCAGGATGTTCAGGTCCAGGTCGCCATCGCGGTTCAGCCAGCCGAACGCGCCGGTGTAGGCACCACGCGGCACCTGCTCCAGCTCGCTGATGATCTGCATGCAGCGCACCTTCGGGCAGCCGGTGATGGTGCCGCCGGGGAAGGTGGCGGCGATCACCTCGCCGGGGGTGACCTCCGGGCGCAGATGGCCGCTGACGTTGCTGACGATGTGATGCACGTGCGCGTAGCTCTCCACGGTCATCAGCTCATCGACCACCACGGTGCCGGGCAGGCAGATGCGGCCCAGGTCGTTGCGTTCCAGGTCGATCAGCATCACGTGCTCGGCACGCTCCTTGGGGTGACCGACCAGCTCCTGGATGCGCGCGGCATCATCATCCCCCTCGAAGCGCGGACGCGTGCCGGCAATCGGGCGGGTCTGCGCGTGGCCGGCATGCACCGACACCAGCCGTTCCGGCGAGGAACTGACCACATGGCGGCCGTGCGCGCTGAACAGGCCGGCGAACGGTGCCGGGTTGGCACGGCGCAGCTGCGCGTACAGCGCCTGCGGACTGACCGGCGCGGCGAACTGCGCGCTCCAGCGCCGCGACAGGTTCACCTGGAACACATCGCCGGCACGCAGGTACTCGATCACCCGGCGCACACCGTCGGTGAAGCGCTGCGGCGCATCCTCGCCCACCGACTGCGGCGGCTGCCAGCCCTGCCCGGCTTCGGGCAGCACGGCCGAGGCCAGTGCCACCAGCGCATCCAGCAACGCCTGCTCACCGGCTTCGGCGATGACGAAGCTGGCCTCGTTGTGGTGGTCGTGCAGCACCGCGGCCGGGCAGCGCAGCGCCAGCGCGGTCGGGCGGCCGTCCTCGCGTGCGCGCGCCGGCAGCACCGGTTCTATCTGGCTGGCCACTTCGTAGTCCAGCATCAACGCCCAACCGCCGCGGAACGGCAGGCTGTGGCTGCCGTCATGCGGCAGGCGTTCCTGCTGCCAGGCGCGGTCCAGCACCTGCAGGAAGCTGCCGGCCTGCACCGCGTCGTGCTGGTCGCGCACCTGGCCATCGGCATCCAGCCGCAGGCTATCGCCCTGCGCCGCCAGCAGCAGGCTCCAGCGGCCCTGGGCAGTGCCCGAGGCGGTGGATTCCATCAGCAGCGGGAAGCGCGACGGGTCGTGCTGCTGCAGGGCCAGCAGATCGATCGGGTGCGGCAGCGGGTGGATCAGCGGTGCGTGGGTCATGGCAGCCAGTTCGGGGATTCAGATGCACGGAAGCCGCCTTGCGGCGGCCTCCTCGTGCGTAACGCACGTTCAGTCGAGCATGGCTCGACTCTACACAACGGCGGAGTCGAGCGTGGCCCGACGCTACAACGTCGGTCAGACGCGCTTGAAGATCAGCGTGCCGTTGGTGCCGCCGAAGCCAAAGCCATTGGACATCACCACGTCGACCTTGGCCTGGCGTGCTTCATTGGGCACGTAGTCCAGGTCGCAGCCTTCGCCCGGCTGCTGCAGGTTGATGGTCGGCGGGATGACGTTGTCCTGCAGCGCCATCACCGAGAAGATCGCTTCCACGCCACCGGCAGCGCCGAGCAGGTGGCCGGTCATCGACTTGGTGGAGCTGACCATCATCTTGTAGGCGTGGTCGCCGAAGGCGGTCTTCATCGCCATGGTCTCGCCCAGGTCGCCCAGCGGCGTGGAGGTGCCGTGCGCGTTGAGGTAGCCCACCTGTTCCGGGGTCACGCCGGCGTCCTTCATGGCCATGACCATGCAGCGCGCGGCGCCTTCGCCGTTCTCGCTCGGTGCGGTCATGTGGTACGCGTCGGAGCTGGCGCCGAAGCCGGCCAGTTCGCAGTAGATCTTCGCGCCACGTGCCTTGGCGTGCTCGTACTCTTCCAGGATCAGGATGCCGGCGCCGTCGCCCAGCACGAAGCCGTCACGGTCCTTGTCCCACGGGCGCGAGGCCTGTTCCGGGGCGTCGTTGCGGGTGCTCATGGCCTTCATCGCGCAGAAGCCGCCCAGTGCGGTCGGCGACGAGCCACGCTCGGCACCACCGACCACCATCACGTCGGCATCGCCGTACTGGATCATGCGCATGGCGGTGCCGATCGAATGGTTCGAGGTCGCGCACGCAGACACCGCCGAGAACGACGGGCCCTTCAGGCCGGTGATGATGCTCAGCTGGCCCGGCAGCATGTTGATGATGGTCTTGGGCACGTAGAAGGGCGAGATCTTCTTGCCCTCGTGGAACTCGATGGTCTGCTCTTCGATGCCAAGCAGGCCGCCGATGCCGGCACCGACGATGGCGCCGATGCGCTCGGCATTGGCGTCGGTGATCTCAAGGCCCGAGTCATGCAGGGCCATGAACGAGGCACCGAGGCCGTAATGGATGAACGGGTCCATCTTCTTGGCATCCTTGCCGCTGACCCGGAACTTGCCGAACAGTTCATTGTCGGCGGTGATGTCGAATCCCTTGACCTCACCTGCAATCTTGGTGGTGAACCGATCCAGATAGGCATCAGAAACGTTGGTCAGCGGACCGATGCCCGAACGACCCTGGGTGATGCCTTCCCAGCTGCTGGCCAGATCATTGCCCAACGGCGAGACGATACCCAGGCCGGTTACGACGACGCGACGCTTCATTGCTGATTCTCCTGGCCCGGATGATTTCAACGGGCAACTCGGTTTGCTTCGGTGTGATGCTCAAACACACGGGGCCGCAACAGCGGCCCCATGGGGTGCGGTGCGCGGCGAGCATGGGCCCGCGCGCGCACTGCCGTCTGACATCAGGCCTTGACGTGGGCCTTGATGTAGTCGATGGCGGCCTGCACGGTGCTGATCTTCTCGGCTTCTTCGTCCGGGATCTCGCACTCGAATTCTTCTTCCAGGGCCATCACCAGCTCGACGGTGTCCAGCGAGTCAGCGCCCAGGTCATCGACGAACGATGCGCTGTTGGTGACTTCTTCTTCCTTGACGCCAAGCTGTTCGACGACGATTTTCTTGACGCGTTCTTCGATGGTGCTCATGGGATCTCGCTCCAGATGGAGTTGTGGTTCAAAAGTGGTCGCCATCAAAGGCGATGGCCGTGGGATAGTGTAGTGGAAACCGGCGCGGCCTTGCATCGCAGCAAAAACCTCCGCAGATCAACCACTTGCGGCGCAATCCCTGCGCCCCTTGCTTACGGCATGTACATGCCACCGTTCACATGGAGGGTTTCGCCGGTGATGTAACCGGCAGCCGGGCCGGCCAGGAAGGCCACCGCATGGGCGATGTCTTCCGGCGAACCCAGGCGTTCGAGGGCGATGTCGTTGATCAGCGCGGTACGCGCTTCTTCCGGCAACGCCTTGGTCATGTCGGTGTCGATGAAGCCGGGTGCGACAACATTGACGGTGACACCGCGCGAACCGATTTCCTTGGCCAGCGACTTGCTGAAGCCGATGATGCCGGCCTTGGCGGCAGCGTAGTTGGCCTGGCCGGCATTGCCGGTCACGCCCACCACCGATGCGATGTTGATGATGCGGCCCTTGCGCGCCTTCATCATGCCGCGCATCACCGCCTTGCTGGTGCGGAACACGCTGGTCAGGTTGGTGTCGATGATCGACGCCCAGTCCTCGTCCTTCATGCGCATCAGCAGGTTGTCGCGGGTGATGCCGGCATTGTTCACCAGGATCGAGATCGGGCCGAATTCCTTGGCGATGCCATCGAGCACACTGTCCAGCGCAGCTGCGTCGGTGACGTTCAGCGCGCGGCCGTGGCCACCGTGGGCGGCCAGGCGCTCACCGATCGCGGCGGCGCCGGATTCGGTGGTGGCGGTGCCGATGACGGTGGCGCCCTGGGCGGCCAGCAGATCGGCGATGGCGGCACCAATGCCACGGCTGGCGCCGGTGACCAGTGCGATTTCACCCTGCAGGGGCTTGCTCATGATGTTTTCCTCAGGCTGGGACGGCCGCCGTACCCGTACCGCTTGCAGCGGCCACCGGTACGGTCGGCAGGAACAAGGGGGATCAGGCCGACCATGCCTCGCGGGCGGCTTCGAAGTCGCCTGGCGTGGCCAGCGAACGGCCGTCGATGGCCTTGTCGATGCGCTTGACCAGACCGGTCAGCACCTTGCCCGGGCCGCACTCGGCGATCCGAGTGACGCCACGGCCAGCCAGCGCCTGCACGCACCCGGTCCACTGCACCGGCTGGTACAGCTGCTGGACCAGCGCGGTACGGATCGCGTCAATGCCGTCATGCACCTTCGCGTCGACGTTCTGCACCACCGGCAGCTGCGGCGCCTGCCAGGCCAGGCCGGCCATCACTTCGGCCAGGCGGTTGGCGGCTTCGCGCATCAACGGGGTGTGCGAGGGCACGCTCACGGCCAGCTTGACCGCCTTGCGCACGCCCTTCTCGGCCAGCAGCGCCAGCGCACGGTCGACCGCGTCGGCGTCGCCACCGATCACGATCTGGCCCGGTGAATTGAAGTTGGCCGGCACCACCACCTGGCTGCCTGCGGCTTCGGCGCAGACGTCCAGCACCAGCTGGTCTTCGGCGCCGAGCACGGCGGCCATGGCACCGACGCCGGCCGGTGCGGCTTCCTGCATCAGCTGGCCGCGCAGGCGCACCAGGTGCGCACCGTCATGCAGGCTCAGCGCGCCAGCGGCAACCAGGGCGGTGTACTCGCCCAGGCTGTGACCGGCCAGCACCGACGGGCGCGGACCGCCCACGGCGTTCCAGGCGCGCCACACGCCGATGCTTGCGGCCAGCAGGGCCGGCTGGGTGTATTCGGTGCGGTTGAGCATTTCCTCCGGGCCACCCTGGGACAGCGCCCACAGGTCCACGCCGGCACCATCGGATGCCTCGGTGAAGGCTTCACGCACCTGCGGGTGCAGTTCAGCCAGCTCGGCCACCATGCCCACAGACTGCGAGCCCTGGCCGGGGAAGACAAAAGCGAGGGTGGATACGGTCACGCGGTCATCCGCTTGTTGCAATCGAAGCGGGCCATGATAAGGGGGAACATGCCGTGTCGTCTGTACGTGCGCGTATGCACGCGTATGGTGGGCCAGCCGCGGAACGCCGCCGGGCATGGCCCGACGGACGCACAGTCAGCAGAACAGCTGCAGGACGTCCAGATCGCCGTCGGCGAGGAAATCCACGCACAGGCCCACCAGCATCAGCACGCCAGCGGTGCTGGCGCCATGGGCGATGAAGATGGAGTGGGCCAGCGCGCGCGCCGAGCGGCCCAGCTTCATGCAGACCCGGGCCAGGCTGCGCAGGCGGCCAGTGACCGCGTGCACGTGCTCGCGCACCGGCGCCTGCGCATCGCCCATCGCCTCGGCCATCATCGCCTGCAGGTGCTCGGGGCGGTCGGCGTAGTACTTGGCCACGCCATAGCCGAACATCAGCCAGTCGCGGGCCTGCGCTTCGGACAGATCCATCACTTCCAGCGGATCTTCCTCGAAGTCGATGAAACCGACCCTCTCGCCATCCCAGGTGAGATTGCGCGGCAACGGCTGGCCGAAATAGGCGCCGCGCGCATGCGCTGCGGCAATGGCCAGCATGGCCGCCATCACCAGGCGGTCGCGACCGGCCTCGTCGGCTTCGCGCAGGCAGGTATTGAACGAACTGCCGTTGTCGCCGATCACCAGCGCAGCATGGCCGGTGCCCAGCACATCGGGCACGTTCACGCCCTGCGCCTGCAGTTCTGCAAGGCGACGGGCTTCGGTTTCGCGCGCGGCGTCACCACCACGGTGCGGCGGCGGGCGCAGGGCATCCAGATGAAAACGACGGGCAACAAAATTGAGCAGGCCAAGGGCCAGCGCGCGGCTTCCCTTGCCGTACTGCTTCAGCCAGGCACGTTGCCCTTCGATGACGATGGGCTCAACCATGACAGGTCCTCCTTAAACGCGTTACGGCCCCAGAGGGGCCGCAACGACAAAGCTTCACGTTGTCGTAACTTGCACTATCAATAGCGCAGCAGAGCCGAACCCCACGTGAAGCCGCCGCCGAAGGCTTCCAGCAGCAGCAGCTGGCCACGTTCGACCTTGCCCGAGCGCACGGCGGCGTCCAGCGCCAGCGGCACCGAGCCGGACGAGGTATTGCCGTGCTTGTCGACGGTGACCACGACCTGGTCCATCGACATGTCCAGGCGCTTGGCGGTGGCTTCGATGATGCGCAGGTTGGCCTGGTGCGGAATCAGCCAATCCAGGTCGGACTTGTCCAGGCCGTTGGCAGCCAGAGTCTCGTCCACGACCGAGTCCAGCGCCTTGACGGCGTACTTGAACACGTCGTTGCCCTTCATGTTGATGGTGCCGCCGCCATTGGCGCCGTCCTTGAAGCCGGTCGAAACGCCAACCGGGTTCCACAGCAGCTCCTTCTTGCTGCCATCGGCATGCAGGTGGGTGCTGAGGATGCCGGTGTCTTCGTCGGCCTTGAGCACGACAGCACCGGCGCCATCGCCGAACAGCACGCAGGTGGTGCGATCGTTCCAGTCGACCATGCGGGTCAGCGTTTCGGTGCCGATCACCAGCACGTGCCTGCAGTCGCCGGAGCGGATGAACTTGTCGGCCACGCCCAACGCGAACACGAAGCCCGAGCAGGCGGCGTTGACGTCGAAGGCGGGGCACCCGGCCACACCGAGCTTTGCCTGGATCAGGCACGCGGTGGACGGGAAAATGAGATCAGGGGTGGTCGTGCCGACCACGATCATGTCGAGCTGCGAGGCGTCGATGCCTGCGGCTTCAAGCGCGCGCAGGGCGGCGTTGTAACCAAGGTCGCTGGTGGTTTCGCCTTCGGCCGCGATGTGCCGCTCACGAATGCCGGTGCGCGACTGGATCCACTCATCCGAGGTTTCGACCATTTTTTCCAGGTCGGCGTTGGTCAGGACTTTTTCCGGCAAATAGCTACCGGTGCCCGCGATCCTCGAGTAGATCCGCTTGCTCATCATGTTTCCTGTTGCGCGGGCCGCCGATCACCGGCACACCCGGGAAAGAAGGCAAAGGCCGCTGCCCGGGGGCAGCGGCCTTCCCGGCACATCAATCTTCTTCGACGGCCGAGGTCTTGGTCTGGATGACCTTCTTGCCGCGGTAGAAACCATCGGCAGTGATGTGGTGACGCAGGTGCACTTCGCCGGTGGTCGGGTCGGTCGACAGCTGCTTGGCGCTCAGGGCGTCATGCGCACGACGCATGCCGCGGCGGGACGGGGTGACACGGGATTTCTGCACAGCCATGGGATTGCTCCAAACTCGGTTCGTTTTGCTTCGTCGTATCGTCGCGCAGGACGCCAGCGCCCAGCACACTTTCGCTTTCGCCGCAGCCGCCGACGACAATCCGGCTGCTATTGTTTCTTCAGTGCCGCCAACGCCGCGAACGGGTTGGCCTGCTTTGTTTCTTCTTCGCTCGGCGCCCAGTCCTTGTCGACTGCTTCACCGTCGGGCGACAGCGGCACCACAGGCACTGCCAGCACCAGCTCGTCCTCGACCAGGTCCAGCGGACGCAGCTGGCCGTCTTCCGGCACCAGCAACGCCTCGTACTCCTCCGGCAGGGACGATTCCTCGTCCTCGTCGCGGATCAGGCCAAGCCTCTGGGTCATCTTCACCGGCAACAGGAATCGCTGCATGCTGCGCTGACAGGTCAGCGGCAACGCGGTGTCGATGGTCAATTCCACATAGGATACCCGCAAGACGTCGTCGCGACCGAATTCAAGCGAGTAATTGCACTCACCGTCGGTATCTGCGACCAACCCCTGCAGGCGGGTCAATTCAGCCAGGGACACCTGACCGTCGAAGCGCCTTCGCGCTACAACCATCCGCCAGGCATCCAGCGTTTCGGGCACGTTCGCGGACATAAGCCGCTGAATACTAAGGATCGGGGCGGCGGCTGTCAAATGCCCGCCATACAGGACTTGCCGCTGGCGCTGCGGACACGCCAGACTGCCGCGCCCTGCCCCGGTATTCTCGCATGTCACTGGTCCTGGCCTCCACCTCCCGCTACCGCCGCGAGCTGCTGCAGCGATTGGGCCTTGCCTTCGACTGCGCGCGCCCGGAGGTGGATGAAACCCCGTTGAATGGCGAAGCGCCGCGGGCTCTGGCCACGCGCCTGGCTGCGGCCAAGGCCGCCGAGGTGGCTGCCCGCCATCCGGGCGCCTGGGTAATCGGCTCGGACCAGGTCGCGGACCTGAACGGCCAGCCGCTGGGCAAACCCGGTACGGTCGAGGCCGCCTGTGCGCAGCTGGCAGCGATGTCCGGGCAGACCGTGCGCTTCCACACCGCCGTCTGTCTCAGCCGTGATGGAGAATCATTCACGGCCGTCGATCTGACCGAAGTCTGCTTCCGCGCACTGGAACCGGACGAGATCGCCCGCTACGTGACCACCGAGCAGCCACTGGACTGCGCCGGCAGCTTCAAATGCGAGGGCCTGGGCATCAGCCTGTTCGACGCCATCGACAACCGCGACCCGACCGCGCTGGTCGGCCTGCCGCTGATTGCGGTATGCGGATTGCTGCGCAGGGCGGGATACGCGGTGCCCTGAGGGCTTCCGCCAACCTGTAGAGCCGAGCCCATGCTCGGCTGCCCTTTTTGTAGAGTCGGGGGGGGGGGGGGGGGGGGGGTGGGAGAAAGGGGGGGGAGGCGGGCACCAACAAAACACACGACCCCAC